>CAZBZX010000015.1:0-23358 GCA_964496465.1 uncultured Bacteroidales bacterium | reverse complement strand
ATTGGTAAAACAAAACCATATCTCTCAATTCCCCGTTTACTTCCCAATGCTTTATAAATAGCTTCTCCCAACGCTAAAGCAGTATCTTCAATGGTGTGGTGTTCATCAACATTTAAATCACCATTCACTTTTATAGTTAAATCAGAATCAGAGTGTTTGGCAATTTGTTCCAACATATGATCGAAAAATCCTAATCTAGTTGAAATTTCAGCATTGCCATTTCCATCTAAATCTATTATAACTTTTATATCGGTTTCTTTTGTTTTCCTTGAAATTTCAGCAACTCTTTCACCAAATCTTAAAAATTCATAAATTTTATCCCATTCAATTGTTGCTAAGGTGCAATATTCTTTCAACTCACCTTTTAAATTTGAAATATCCGGTTGTAGCAATATCGCTAAAGAACCTATATTTTTAGCTAATTCAACGTCAGTTATCCGATCACCAATCACAAATGAATTTTTTAAATCATAATCACCTTCCATGTATTTTTTTAACATCCCAATTCCAGGCTTCCTGGTTGACAACTTATCTGCAGGAAATGATTTATCAATCAACACTTCAGAAAATTCAATTCCTTCATTTTTAAATGTATTTATCATAAAATTCTGAACAGGCCAAAATGTATCTTCCGGAAATGATTTAGTTCCTAGCCCATCCTGATTTGTAACAATGACTAACTCAAAATCAAGATTTTTCTGAATTAAAGCTAAGTTTTTAAATACACCCGGATAAAACTCTAATATCTCAAAAGAATCAACTTGTTCATCAGGAGGTTCTTTAATTAAAGTTCCATCCCTGTCAATAAATAATACTTTCTTACTCATTTGAATAATTTTGATATTCTCTTAATGCACTTATTAATAATAAATTCTCAGACTGAGTACCAATTGTGATTCTTAAAAATCCTTCACACATGGACACTTTTGACCGATCACGGATAATTATTTTCTTATCTATTAAATAATTATACACTTTTCTTGGTTCGGCAAACCTGGCCATTAAAAAATTAGAATCAGACGGTAAAACCTTATCAACAATGTCTAATGATCGTAATGCAATTCTTAAATTTTCTCTTTCAATCAATAAAATCTCAACCCACTCATCTTTTTGTTTTACATTCCTAATATTTCTAAGGGCAACTTCTGCTGTTAATGAATTTATGTTATATGGATATTTTACACTGTTCATTAGTTTAATTATTTCATTGGTTGCAAAGGCCATTCCCAGCCTAATGCCAGCCATTCCCCAAGCTTTACTGAACGTTTGCAATATGATTAAATTCGGATATTCATTTAAATTATTAAGCAGAGATTTATTAATAGCAAAATCAATATATGCCTCATCTAAAATTACAATCCCATTAAATGCTTTTATAATTTTTATAATATCATTTTTAGCAAAACAGTTAGAAGTTGGGTTATTTGGTGAACAAATAAAAATTAATTTCGTTTGCCCTTCAATTGATTTAATAATCTCTTTTACAGGAAGTTGAAATTCATCTGTAAGTTTAACTTTTTTTACTCCAATATTATTAATATTGGCACATACCTTATACATATCGTATGAAGGGTCAATAGTTACCATATTATCGATACCTGGTTCACCGAAAATACGAAAAACCAAATCAATTGCTTCGTCACTTCCATTACCTAAAAACAACTGATCAGGATTAACCTTTTTAATGAAAGCAATTTTTTTCTTTAACTCTGCTTGCAATGGATCAGGGTAACGATTATATGGTGAATTATATGGATTCTCATTTGCATCTAGGAATATAGCATTTTTTCCACTATATTCGTTCCTTGCAGAAGAATATGGCACCAGATCTTTAATATTACTCCTTACTAATTTATTTAAATCAAACATAACTAATCAATAATAAATGGATATTCACTATTTTCTTCAATATCAAGTATATCTTTCATTCTAATACTAACTGCATTTTTATGGGCAATAAGTTCTTCAGCTTCAGCCATTTTCTCAATTACCGGGCCGAGATTTACAATTCCTTCTTCAGATATTTCCTGAAAAGTTATTTTTTTCACGAAATCATCTAAATTAGTTCCATTATATACCCTTGCAAAGCCATTCGTGGGTAATGTATGGTTTGTTCCAGATGCATAATCTCCTGCGCTCTCTGGCGTATAATTTCCTAAAAAAACAGAACCTGCATTAATAATCTTTTCAGCATGTTCTTTATAATTAGCTGTAGAAATTATTAAGTGCTCAGGGGCGTAACTATTAACTATGTCAATCATTTCAGCTTCAGATCTTAATACAATCAATTTAGAATTTTTTAATGCTTCTTCGGCAATTTTTTTTCTTGGGATTTCGTTTAACTGATTTTCAAGTTCAACATTTATTGGATCAATTATATTTTCATCTTTTGTAATTAGAACCACTTGACTATCTTTACCATGCTCAGCCTGCGAAAGTAAATCAGAGGCAATAAAAGCAGGATTTGATGTCTCATCAGCCATTATAAGAACCTCAGAAGGACCTGCCGGCAAATCAATTGCTACATCATTTCGACCCACTATTTGTTTTGCTGTAGTGACGTATTGATTACCTGGCCCAAATATTTTATATACTTTTGGAATAGTTTCAGTACCGTAAGCCATTGCTCCAATTGCCTGACTTCCCCCAACTTTAAAAACATTTGTAATTCCTGTGATTTTTGCTGCATATAATATTACTGGATTAATTTTACCCTCCTTATTTGGTGGAGAACACAATATTATTTCCTCACAACCAGCAATCTTTGCAGGTATTCCAAGCATCAAGACGGTAGAAAATAATGGTGCTGTTCCTCCTGGAATATATAATCCAACTTTTTCAATTGCTACAGCTTTTTGCCAACATTTCACCCCTTTTGTTGTTTCAATAACTTCAGGATTAATTTTTTGAGCAAAATGAAATTTCTCAATATTTTCTTTAGCAATATTTATCGCAATTTTTAACTCAGCATCAACTTCTTGTTCAGCTTCCTTAATTTCTTGAGTTGAAACTTTAAATTCATCAATCTCTACCTTATCAAAATCTTTTGAGAATTTTTTTAAGGCTACATTGCCGTTTTTTTTAATATCATTTAAAATTTTAATAACAATATCATCAAGTTTATCAACATCCAATAATGGACGTTTTAATAAAACATCCCATTTTGATTTATCAGGGTATTTGATTACTTCCATTGTTGTAATATTTTAATATTAAACTTTTTATTCATAGCTAGAAAATTACCTATTAAAAGAAAAATGATTCCAATAATAGCTGATTTTTGCCAAATATATCCTTCAAAAATAGTAGAAATTATCATAGCAATTAAAGGTATCACCAATATTGTATAGGCCGAACGATCAGGACCAACATTCCCAAGTAAATTCAAATATGCAGTAAATGCTATTATTGAACCAAATATGGCTAAATATAATAATGAAAAAATATATGGAAAAGTAACTGAAAATGTAATTTCAACTCCAGAAAATAGTCCAACGAATATCATTAAAATTGCTCCATAAGTCATACCATAGGCATTAGTTTGCATAACAGGCAAGCCTTTTTTCTGATTATAAGCCGAAATTATATTTCCAAGCGAAGCTAAAATAGCGGAAATCAATGCAATTATAATAGCATAAAAATTATTATCTGTGGTACCGAGTGTTGAAAATTCATTTTTAAATATTAAAATTGTTCCGGTAACTCCAAATAAGGCACCTAAAAGTACATCTTTTTTCATAGGAGCCTTTAATATCAACCAATAAAAAAAGATATTCAAAAATATTATCAATGAAAATATAACTGAAACTAATCCACTTGTCAAATATTGTTCTGCAAGATAAACAAACAAGTAATTTAACCCAAAAAGACAAATCCCTTGCAGAAAAATATAAAAATGTTGAATCGGTTTAAAACGCAAGTTCAATTTAAATAATTTACATCCAACCAATAATAAAATTCCTGCAATACCAAATCTATAAGCTACAGATAAAATAGGGTTTACATCACCAAGTTGAAATTTAATAGCAAACCAGGTCGATCCCCAGATCAACGATGGTATTAGAAATAATATAGCGTTTTTTACATTTAACTTCATTATTATCTTGAGTAAATTATTTGCTAAAAACTAAATTAGACGATCATTTTTTCAATTGGAATAACAAGTATACCCTGTGCTCCAGCCTCTTTCAATTTACCAATAATTATCCAAAAATCATCTTCACTAATTACTGAATGAACTGAACTCCATCCATCAATTGCTAAAGGTAAAACAGTTGGGCTCTTCATTCCCGGTAATAGTTTATATATTTCTTTCAGTTTATTATTAGGAGCATTTAACAAAATGTATTTATTTTTCTTAGCCTCTTGAACTGAATGAATCCTAAATAGTAAATCATCAAGTATTCGCTTTTTATTTTTTGAAATTGAAATATTACCTATCATTACAGCCTGGGAAAACAGGATTGTCTCAACCTCTTTTAATCCATTACTAATAAGTGTACTGCCTGAACTAACAATATCAAAAATTGCATCAGACATGCCTATTCCGGGCGCAATTTCAACTGAACCACTAATTTGATGAATCTCAGCTTTAATATTTTGGCTTTTTAAATATTTATTTAAAATTACTGGATATGAAGTGGCTATTACTTTATTATTAAAATAATCAATTCCTGTATATTTTATATTTTTCGGAATAGCTAAAGACATTCTACATTTTGAAAAGCCAAGTTTTTCAATTATTTTAACATTTTTATTCTTTTCTTCTACTTCATTCAATCCAACAATGCCAACATCAGCTACACCATCTTCAATGGATTGCGGAATATCATCATCACGCAAATAAAGAATTTCAACTGGGAAATTAGAAGCCTGGGCAATAAGCTTTCTATTTCCATTGTTCAATTTTATTCCGGACTCCTCAATTAATTGAAGTGATTTTTCGCTAAGTCTGCCAGATTTTTGTATTGCAATTCTAAGTTTCTCCATATTCGTTTATCTTATATCTACTATGTTTTGTTTAGCATAGTAAGTGTGATTATGTGATCCCGATTAGCTCTGCTATCGGGATTAATTCAACTAATAGTTTCAATTCGTTTAACTCTTGAAACTATAGTCTCATTTAAAAAAAAAGGGTTTGCAGAAATTTGCAAACCCATTAATATTTTAGTTATTTACACTTTTCTGCATATCACTATTTAACCATTTTGTGATGGCCGCCAAGATGAAGATATGCAAAATGTAAATTCATTTTCTTTTTTTTAACAATGCAATATTAGAAACAATTTTAAAATTTTCAAAATAAAATTTTAAGCTTCGTTTAATTTTTTACTATTAATTGATATTTTGCTGCATCAACATACTCATTTCTCCTTTTTGTTTTTTTAATTCCAACTATTTCAATATTTTCGTTTAACACTTTGCCTTGGGGCACATAATATTCTAATAATGAAATTCCATTTTCAACTATTAAAAGTGTTCGTATTGTATCCTTTTTAGTATTTATGCTATTCTTATAAAATTCAACATTTTTCGATTTGTCGGAGAAATATATTTGTAAATAAATTTTATTTTCGGATTCAACTTTATTGATTTCTTTAAATATAATCTTTGGGTATCGAGTTAATAATTTTCCGTCTTCTGTCCATTCTTTTAATCCAGAAATAGGTTGACCATTTCTATATGGTATCTCAGCCATTAACTTGCCATTTTCATAATATTTCTTTCTAATTCCTTGAATTTTTCCATTAACATAAGGTGTTGTTCTAAAAACATTACCATTAGTGTAATAATAATATGAAGTGCCTTGTTTTTGATTATTTACATAGGGAATTTCCATACTAACTTTTCCATTAGGGTAAAAATGTTTTGCTACTCCATGTTTTAAATTCCCCCTATATGGTACTTCTGTAATTACCCTTCCTTCATCATTGTATTTTTTACGTACTTGAATTTCGCTATCATTTTTTTCAGACTTATTTTCTTGCCCTGGGCCTTTATCTTTTTTAATATTTTCGCAACTTAGAATTGCAAAAAAAATACTAATCAGTAAAAAATATTTATACATATGATTTAATATTTATATTCAACGTTAAAATTAATAGGTTTTGCATGTTATTTGCAACTTAATTTAAAAATATTTGACTTTAATTTAAAAACACTAAAGTTATATTGGAAAAATTTGATTATATTATTGGAGGAGCAGGTTGTGCAGGGCTTACATTGGCTCATATGTTAAATAATTCGAGCCTTAAATCAAAAAAAGTATTGCTTTTAGATGTAAAAAAGAAAAGCAAAAACGACCGTACTTTTTGCTTTTGGGAAGAAGATGACAATATATTTGAGGAAATTATCTATAAAAAATGGCAAACACTTGAAGTTAAAAGTAATAACTTAACTATTCCTTATCATTTAAATAGATACAATTACAAAATGATAAAAGGAATTGATTTATATAAACACGTAAAAAATAATATATCCAATAACTCAAATTTTCAATTTAAAAACGAAAAAATAATTAATTACAGCCTTAATAATAAAAGCGTTCAAGTGTCAACTAGTGATAATCAATATCAAGCTGACTATTATTTTAATAGTATCCCACAAATAATAAAAGATGTAAAACATACTTCCTATTTTCATACAACACAGCATTTTTTGGGTTGGTTTATTGAAACCGAAAATGATGAATTCGATACTGGAAAAGCAACATTTATGGATTTTAGCATAGATCAAAATAACGATCTGCGTTTTTGTTATGTATTACCTTATTCAAAAAAAGGGGCACTTGTTGAATACACGATGTTTTCAAAAGCTATATTAGCTGCAAATGAATATCAAAAAGGCTTATCAAGTTATATCGAAAATAATCTTAGAATTAAAAACTACTCCATAAATCATAAAGAATTTGGGCGTATCCCAATGACAAATTATCCATTTCCTCAAAGCACAAATAAAAGAATCATTAATATTGGCATACCGGGAGGAATGATTAAACCTTCATGTGGATTTGGATTTACAAGGATGCAAAAACAAGTAACTTCTATAGTAAGAAATTTAGAAAAAAATAAAAAAATAGAATCAAACCAGTCTTTTTTGCAAAAGAGACATATGCTTTATAACAGTACATTTTTAAATGTTATTAATGATAATGGTATAATAAAAAGAGAGGTTTTTGTTAAGCTTTTCAGTAATAATAAAATTACAGATGTATTCAATTTTCTGGATGAAAAAACAAGCTTTTTAGAAGAATTGAAATTTTTTATGTCAGTGCATAAAAAAATATTTCTAAAAGCCTTTCTTTCAGAAACTTATAAATCATTAAAAAAGTATCTTTTTAAAGTTTTTATGATTAAATCAATACTATTGGGATAAAATTATTTAAACTATATCCGTTTCAATTTCAAATATAGTCTCGCTTATACAAAAATAAACAGGTGTAGCATTAACTTCTTCCCTTTTAAAATAAAAGATTGGCCCCCAATGATGCTCAACTTTCAGATATTGAATAGTTTTCCTATCGTCTTTAATTATAATCTTAGTTATCGTCCAATGCTCAAAATCGTATGTTTCAACTGTTTTACCATTTGGATATTGTTTGTCAAAATCATTTATAAATGAATTTAATGCATCATCTATTCCAATAAAAAAGTCTGATTTCTTTTGCTCATATTTAGTAAGTTCTTGCTGCTTCATCGCTTCGTACTCAGCCTGCATTTCTTCAATCAATCTCAATCTTTCTGCTTCTTTTGCTTCTTCTTCAGCTTTTCTTCTTGCAGCCGCATCATCTTGCATTTTAGCTAGTTTTGCGGTAAGTTCTTGTTCAGCTATACGACGAGCTTCTTCTTCAGCCTTTCTTCTAGCTTCATTTTCAGCAGCAAGTTGTGCCTGTCTTCGTGCATTTTCTTCCGCCTCTAATCTGGCTCTTTCTTCTTCTTGTTTTTTTAAGGCTTCCTTTTGGGCTAGAAGCTCAGCCATACGTTTAGCCTCCTGCTCTTCTTTTATTCTGGCTTCTTCCTCAGACATTTTACGTAAAGTTTCATCCCGAGCTTTCTTTTCAGCTAATAATCTGGCTTCTTCAGCTTCAAGTCTTTTTCTTTCCGCCTCAGCCCTTTGTCTAGCTAATTCTTGTTCAGCCTTAATTTTAGCTAAACGGGCTTCTTCTTCAGCCTTTCTTATAGCTTCTTCTTCTTTCTTCTTTTGTTCAGCAGCTGATCTTAAGGCTTCCAAACGTTGAGCATTTGCTATTGAATCTTGTCGTGCTTTCTCCCTTTGGGCCTTCATAAGAGCTTCCTTATCAGCCATTAATTTTGCAAGCCTTGCAGCTTCCTCTTCTTCTTTACGTTTTTCTTCGGCTTGTAATCTTTTTCTTTCAGCTTCCTCTTGAGCTTTTACCTGGGCAATCATTCGTTGTCTTTCCTGTTCAGCTTTCTTTAGTTCATCTTCTTTCCTTTTTTCTGCTTCCTCCTTAAATTGTTTCTGTTTTGCAATATAATCTTCACTACTCAATTCCTTTCTCTTATTTTCTTCAATTCTTCTTTTTCTGGCTTCATCTTCAAATTTATCAAGTACTTCTTCAACCTTATCCTTACCTAAATTTTTATAAATCCTATCAATTTCATCTTCAATACTTTTAACCTTAGATCTAATTTTGCTTGAATAGGCCATATCTTCTGAAAAGTTTTCAATTGCATCATCAAATGTAACCTGAGCAATAGGCTTTTCAAAAATTTCGAAATCTAATCCTTCTGCCATTGGATATAAATCAAGTATAAAGTCAACAGGTCCTAAATTTATGTTATCAAAATCACTAGGTACGTCTGTGTTAAAGCTAATTTTCTTTTCAACATATCCGTCTTTTGTAAATGCAACCACATAATCCTTGAGATAATCTAACTCAATCTGAAATTTTCCGGTATTAGTAAAAGTATATGTTTCAATCAGTTTATCCTTTTCATATAACAATAATTTTGCTTTGGTGATCTCTCCATATTTGGCTTTCATTTTACCTGTAACAGTAAGCATTCCTTCCTGACTAAATATATTTAGTCCTGAAAAGCTACTCAATATCAATATAAATACTACAATTGATAACCTTCTTAACATAGTTTAACTGACTGCATTATAATAAACTACTATACTTTAAGAGAATTTTAAAGATAATAAAATATAAAAAGATATACGATATTATCGAAAATTAGTTTACCGCAAATAAAGAATTATTTTTGGAATAATCATACTTAAAGAGATCATATTCAGGCCAATTATGAATAGAATTTAACATTTTATTCATAGTTAAATGAACATATCTTGGGAATTTAGTTGCTCTTTTGGGACTTGTATTAAAAATTACAATCCAGCATAATCCATTACTTTGTCTGGCAATCAAAGCTGAAGTTCCGGTAAGTGTACCTGTCCTCCACCAAAACCCTTTGCTAACACCTTTCCAGCCATAAGGAACCCCAACATCTTTTGTGTCAACCATCATATCAATTGTTTCTTCCTTTAAAATATCAGGTTTCGATTCAAATCCATCTATAGCTAATATTAATTTCATTAATTCACTTGGTGAGGCTAACCAACCGCCCGTTGGGGCAATCAACTCCATATCGTTACCACCATAAGCTTTAGGAACTAATGTTTTTGTATCATTAAAAGTAGGAACCTTTCGTGGGTTATCAGTTTCATAATATGAAACCTCATTCACATGTTTCTGATAATAAAAAGATCTGGCAAGATGCATGTCATATATTTCCAATGGAAATAGAATATTTGTCTTTATATATTCTTCATATGATTGGTTCGATATTATTTCAATTATCCTTCCTAATATAGCATATCCAAAATTAGAATAGCTAGATTTTGAACCTGGTTTAAAATCTAAATTCTTCGCTAAAGTATATTCAATAACATCTTCAAGGGTTACAGGAAGCGGTCTCTTAAGTTTACGTGCTACTGTAAAATAGCTAAACATCGGGTCTGGTCTTTTACTTGACCAACCTCCGGAATGATTTAATAAGTTACTAATAGTAATGTTGTATATTCTATCATCTTTAATTTCTTTTAAATAGGAGGAATCTTTTAGAATTCCGTTCTTCCCAAATACTTTACTATGAATATCCAATTTACCTTCTTCATATAATTTCATTATACCAATTGCAGTTAATAATTTTGAAACACTTGCAATTCTAAATATATGACGAGGTTCAACAAGCTCTTCATTCTCATAATTAGCATAGCCATATCCTTTGGCCATCACAAGTTTTCCTTCCTTAGCTATGGCAATTGAAGCACCTTTAATATTATTTTTAATCAAAAACATAGTAAAAATACTGTCAGCCTCCCGAAAAGTATTTATACTTGATTGCTCGTTTGTAATCTTATATGAAATAGGTAATGGAAATGATTCATATTTTTCTTCATCTTCCAGCCCTTTGTCTGAAAAAATAAATGCTATATCCCCTATAAAAAAGAAAAGGAATAAAAAATACTTTAGTATTCCTTTCATAATTAATTAATTTTAGTTTATAAATAACTGTTTTTCAGTTTACAAAGTAAATGAACATATATTTTATAATTCATTATTATAATTCATATTTTATGTACGGCCATTTTCTTTAGATCATCAACTGATTTCTTTACATTAACACTAACATTTGTTAGATAAAGAAGTTTATTTAACTTACCTTCCATTCACCACTTTTTTTTGATTAAGCAAATGTATTTCAAATGTTTAGAAGAAAAAATAGGTAAATATTGCAGTTATTAACAGATCGGAAAAGTTTTCAACAAATATGGAGTTTAAGTATAAATACCTTCTTTTTTGAGGTAAAATTCATAGCAGAAAAGATATATGTATTGTTAAAAAACGATTTTGATATAACTATCATATCATGAATTTTAGTTTCTGAAAGAAAATTAATTGTTAATTTGCTTATTTTCTTATCGATAGGTACTTCATTATACAATAAATTTATTACCCATTCTACATATTTAACATTATTTACATGTTTATTTACATCAATATCACTATAACTTACTTTAATCTCGCTGACTTGCTCTTCATCAATGGAATGAGTAATTTTACCCGGTCGTTCCTGAATCGCATCAATATATACAAAGTCATTAAAATTTTCGAATACTATCTCAGGTTTTTGCGGACGTTGGGATAACATATCTAAAACCAGCCAATTTGAGGTTCCATTGCAAAATATTTTGTCCTTATTCTTCATGCTAAAATCTCTTAATGCATATAATCGCTCCATTCCTTTTGGCCATGTTTTAGTTTCAATAATATCATCCCATTTAGGATATTCGTCCACTTCAATTATTAGTCCGGATAATACCCAAAATTTGTTATTATTTATTAAATCAGAATACCCAAAACCACAATATTCAGCATGATGCCATGCAACTTCCTGAAAAAACTGCAATAATGATGTAAGTTTACAATTACCATTTAAATCAGAATCAGAAGAACGAATAGGAAATTCTTCAATCCAACAATTTTCTCTAATCATAACAATTATTGAATTTTAATTTTATATAGCAATGAATCTAAAGGTGGAATATTTTCCCAATTTCTTTTATAATAAAATATCAAATCAGATTTTCCAATACTTATAGCTTTAAAATGCCATACTTCTTCCACTTGTCCACCTAAAATTGGGATATCTTTTTGCTCTTTATTTATTTCTTTTTTAATAAATTGGAGAGAAGCAGTATCTGACTTTGAAGATAATACCCATTTGTAACCTGCTGATGGTGTGCTCTTGAATGATAATAATACTTCTTGTCCATTTTCTACTTCTATCTTCTTGGTTTTATCTGTATTAAATGATATGATCTTATTTGTACAACTAATCGATGTAATAAGAACAATAGAAAGAAAAATCCGATATAATATTTTCATACGTTTATTTTTTAATTTTTAATGAGCGTATAGCCTTTCCCGTTTTGACGGGAGAACCACATTAAAAAAATAATCATACTTGTTTGCCTTCGGCGAGCTCGCAAGCTCGGTTGTGTAAAAAATGATGATTTTTTTAATGCTTGTTTCAAAATTTTATATTTTAGGATTATTCCAAATTTCATATGATTTTTCAGCTTGTAAATGAAGCATTTCCAACCCGTTTTTTATTTTAGTCCCTTGCTGTTTACCATTTTTCAAAAATAAGGTTTCTTCCGGGTTATAAACTAAATCAAATAAAATATGCTCAGGTGTTAAATTTTCATAGGGAATATCGGGACAACTATCAATGTTAGGATAGGTACCAAGAGGTGTTGCATTTATAATTAAATGCCTTTCTTTAATCATATATTCATCAATTTCTTCATATCTGATTTCATTTTCTTTTAATTCTTCAATTGAGGCAGAAATATATTCAATATTTAACTGATTTAAAATATACTTTATAGCTTTAGATGCACCACCAGTTCCTAAGATTAAAGCGTTATATTTTTTCTTTTCCAACAATGGTTCAAGTGAGTTTTTAAATCCAAATACATCTGTATTATATCCTTTTAGCAATATTTTTTTACTTTCTCTTATAATTTTTATAGTATTAACCGCACCAATATCATTTACAGCTGCATCCATTTCATCTAGAAATTTAATCACCTGTTCTTTATACGGTATTGTTACATTAAGGCCGATCAATTCATCATAAGTATGAATAATATCTAAAACTTTATCAATCTCGTCAATAGGAAAATTTTCATACTTTGAATCTACAATTTTTTCTTTCTCAAATTTGTTTGTAAAATATCCTTTTGAAAAGGAATGACTTAAAGGATAACCTATTAAACCGTATAATTTCATTTCAGTTTTTAAGCTTAGCTATGTTTTTTAGGTTGAGGTTCAGCATATTTTTCAATCAAATATATTGCTATAAAACCTATAATCATAAATATTATTGAATAAAATAATGTTGAATTGATTACTTCTGGTAATATTGGTTTATATGCCATAACTTTAATCTCTTCAGCGATAATTGAACCACTTTCCGAAATAAAAGCGCCAAATTTATTCGTTACTATTTCATTTCCATTAATATCAAATGAAATTTTCCATGGCCATAGAATTGCTAATGACCCTAAAATAAAACCCGTAAGGATAGATATTGTTTGATCTTTAAACTTATTAAAAAGCCACGACAATAAATGTGAAAAGGCAATTAAGCCAAATACAACGCCAACACCTACCGGTAATAAAATTTTTAAATTCAGATCTTTCACTGCATTAATCATAACTAACTGATAATTACCCATTAGTATTAAAACAAATGATCCAGACAAACCTGGTAATATCATACTGCATACACCAATAATTCCACAAATAAATAAGTACCAAATGGCATCATTTTCAGTTGCCGGAGATAAAAATGAAATGGTAAAAGCAATTGTTGTGCCTAATATAAATACAGCTATAACATCCCAGCTCCATTTAGAGATTGTTTTGCCTACAAATATTACAGAGGCAACAATTAAACCAAAAAAGAATGACCAAATAAATATTGGATAATATGTAAATAAAAGCTTAAATACAATAGCTAAAGAAAAAATACTGGCAAAAGCACCAGAAAAAACTGTTACTAAAAACCAAAGATTTATATGTTTACTAAAAGCTTTCCATTTGCCTGTAAATAATAGTTTTAGCGCGGTAGTATCAAATGATTTTATAGAATCAATTAATTTTTCAAATATACCAGTTATTAAAGCAATTGTTCCTCCTGAGACTCCTGGGATGACATTAGCCGCTCCCATTCCAAATCCCTTCAGGAAGAGCATTAAAAAATCTTTCATAAAATACAATTATTATTTTAGAAATTGAAAAAAAGTATCGCCCCTAACTCCTATTCTTAATGTTTCTAGGGCAATAATTTCATTAGCTGCAATATTACCTAAATTAACATTTTCTCCAAACATTTTTATAAACCATACCTGTTGAGGTTTATTTGGTGCTTCCCAGATTATATCGTCAGGATTAAGTTCATTTATTATGCCATCAATAAGTTCGGTATTAGCTGTTCCATCCGAGTTATATAATCCAATATTACCGCTTTCCCTAGCTTCTCCAATCACTTTCCATGAACCTGCTTCGAGTTCTGTTTTCATCATTTCTACCCATTTATCGGTAGGTATAATTACATCTTTCATTTTAGAACCAACTTCAGAAAGCACGGTAACTTCTTTAGATAACTTTTCAATATATTTTAGCTTCTCTTCATGTGGCATTGCAAAGGACCCATCAGATACTTCAACTAATTCAAGTTCAAATTTTGAAATATATTTCCTATAGTCATCAAATAGATTTCTTGCAATAAAAACCTCAAACAAAGTACCTCCAAAATATGGCTTCAATCCACCATGTTTATAAAGCTTAATTTTTTCTTTCAGGTTTTTAGTAATTAGTGAAGTTCCAAATCCAAACTTTACAATATCAGTGTATTCAGATGATGAAGAAATAAAATTTTCTACTTCGTTTAGGCTTAACCCTTTATCCATCATCATAGTAATTCCATGATTTCTTGGTTTTTCAGGTCTTTCAGGTATACCAGGAAGTTGATAATTGAGCATTTTAATATAATTTATTTATAATATACTTAATTTCTTTAGGTATTTGATTTTCATTAACATAGTTATAAATAATCTTATACCCTCCTCTATCCTCGTTAAAGGCATTTTTAAAGTATTGTATAGCGTGACTCTTTTGATTTGTTGCAAGTAAATATGCTGCTAATTTGTAATTATAATCAGCTATTGCATTATTATATTTATGTCCTTCCATTAATATAGCGATGGCTTTAGAAAAATTTTCTTCTTTCCAATAAACTTCAGCAAATAATAACCAAGATTCAAAATCATATACATCGAGTTCAATAGCTTTAATAAAAGCATCTTTAGATTCATTATAGAACCCCAGCTTTAAATTTACTTTCCCAAGTGAAAACCAATAATCTGAGTTATCATTTTCAATTTGAATAGCTTTTTTAATATATTCAATACTTTCAAAATGATTATCAAGATACATTTCAACAATTCCTAAACCAAACCAGGCATCTGAAATTGACTTATCAATTCCTAATGCCTTTTGATAATATTCTTTGGATTTTCTATATTCTGAAAGTCTTTCGAAGCATTCTCCAATATAACAATAAACCTCAGGACAATCATCGTTAAAATATAAATATTCCTTATACGATTTTATTGCTTCGATAAAATTACCTGAGTTTAAATTCACATTCCCTTTATTGAGGTAGGCAATTGAATAATTTTCATTTATTGCAGTTACAAAATCATATGCTTCAATAGCTTTGTTGTAATCATTTATTTTTTCATAAAGTAATCCAATACTAAACCATGCAGACTCTGCAAATGGATTAAGATCTAAAATAGTATTATAATATTCTATTGATAGATCAAAATTATCCATTCTCTCATAACAATTTGCCAATTCATATAAAATATCAAAATTACCTGGAAAAAGATTATTTGCTTTTTCAAGGTATTCAACCGCCAAACAATAATCTTCAACTTTTATTAAAATAAATGCAATATTTAAATAAACTTCTTCTTTATCTTCAATGGCGATATTAATGGCATGATTAAATTCATATTTAGCCAGGTCAATTTTATTTTGACAATAATAGGCATGTGCCTTTGTTAAATGAAATTCGTAGTTATTATTTTCAATTTTTTGAATACCTTCAAGAATTTTTAAAGCTTCTACATGACAATCGTTTTCAAGTAACAATTGGCTTTTCTTTAAAAGTAAATTAATTGAATTTGGATGTAATTTAAAAGCCATTTCAATAGCATCGAAGGCTTTCTTGAATTGTAAATTTTCGATATAATATTCAACAATATTTTCAAATTCAAATACATCAAAATACTGTATAATATTAGTTTTTAACATCCCCTCGTATCGAACAATCAACTCTTCAATCTCATTCTCCTCAAAATATGGTTCGCTTTCTTCCTTCATGTTGAAAAAATATATTCAAAAATAGCATTATTTATATATAGGGGAACATGTAAATGTTAAAAATTATTAACTATTCAGTTGTTAATAGGATTAATTCGTTTTCAATGTTAACCTTAAGTTGTTTTAAATCATGAATAATTTCATATTCAGGATAAAATTTTTCCATTCTTAATAATGAATTATCTATCTGGTCCATTATAGATTCAATTTGCTTAATATTCTTTCTTTCTTCAATATGCTGAACAATATTGTTTCTTATTTCAGCTAACTGATAATAATATTTATTGAAGTAAATAATTTCTTTTGCAAATTTAACTCCGTATTTCTTATTTAGGACTCTCCAAATACAATATTCGGGATTATAAGAATCCTGGTTCCATAAAAAATCAGATATTGAGGCTAAAGTAACAAGCTCCAACTCATTTTTAGGAAAGAAAGATACTAGATATTCTTCATCAATTAAATTATTACAAAATGAATCAGGAATATCTGGATTATATGGATTAAAAATATTCAATAAATTAATCATTTGAGAATTATTCATATAATACTCTGTTTCATCAATAGTCTTATTTTGCTTATATATAAAATCTAAATAGATAAAATTATTAGTAGTTTCATTAAAATGAAATATATCAATCTCATCAAAAGTTGTTGAAATACCACTCATCCCTTCCCAAACAAAATTGGTCTTTTTGTTTAATACTTTATTAAAATTCTCAAAATAATTCATTGCCAATCCTTCACTCTTGTTAATATCCATTATATTGCACCAGGGAGGTTTAAAATAAAACTTTCGGTCCTTATAATTATTTGAAATATAAGCAGTAACATTTTCTATCATTTTTGCTTGAGCAATTGCTAAGTTATAGTATCTGTCAATATCATTCTGATTATAAAGAGTATAATTATAAATATTATCATTTTCATAAGGCAAATTATCAGATGAAACAATTACTGATTTTGCACCCCGGAATAATGCATAATTAATTTTAGAATTTAGTAAATTTATTTTACCACTTGAGTGATACCAATTCCTACAAGTGATATTGTCAATTGAATCGATCGGTAAAGAAATATTAAAATGATTATATGGATTTATAATAATACCATATTTCATAAAATTTTGATTAGTGAATTGCCATAATTTATTAAGCCGTCGTATGTAATTTATATCATAAGTATACCAAGTATCAGTATTCTCATTATCATTTAAGTATATTTTATTAAACCGTAATAAACTAATATTATTAAACCAGCCTGGTTTTGAATATAAAGAATCGAATTCAGATTCATTTATTACAATTCCTCTAGTTTTGTAGCTTGGATAATCAACAATTTCAGCATCATAATAAATATAATCATCTAAACTCAATAGCTGTATTAAAGTATTTGTGCCATATAAATCACCTATACTCTCAGTACCTTTAATATACACAACATTATACTGGTCCTCAATTCTTTTAATGATGTAACCTTGATCTTCATTTTCAATTTCATCAATAGGTAATCCCATTTTATATGATTCATATAATATGGAATTTCCAATACTAAAAACTAATGTACAAGAATCAGCAAGCTTTTTACTAGGATAATATGTAATTTTAATCATGTTATCAAAGTTTTTCTCAGGCGATAATTTTGAGAAAATATATTCAAGATGATCTTTTAAATTTTTAGCAGCTAACCTTGTTTCTTTTTTAGCATATCGAGGAATAATTATATAAGGGAGAGGATATTCTATTGAATCATTTTCATAATAAATAATAGCTTCTTTTTGAATCAATTTTTTAGGAGTTGGTATTAATAAATTATAAACTAAAACAGAAGTATCAAAGAGTGGTTTTAACTGCTCTATCAATGAAAAGTTTTTTTCGGTATATCTAAAATCCACATTATCAATCCACATTGTTCCCTTACCTTTTAAACCAATATAAATTTTTACATATCTTGCTTCATCAGGAATATAGCCTTCATAAAATGGAATATTATGAGACCTGGCTAATACTCTCATCCATCCAGTTGAGTCAATTTCTTTAAAATTTACAAATGGAATTCCCTTATATGAGTTATTGATTAAACCATATGAGCCAACATTTAAAGGATTATCTTGTAAGGGGAGTTTATTTTTATCAAAAAAGTATAGTTTTAAATATACAGCATCAAAAATACCTACGCCAAATCTTTTCATATTTGAAGTAATATCTTTTAATTTCAAATCCAAGCTTAGTCGATAATTTCCAGGAATCACTTTAATAAAATCACTCAACACACCTTCACCATTCTCCTCCATTTCATTTATTAAAGTTCTATGTATTTTAATAGCATATTGCCCTACAGAAACATCATCTATAGAATATTTTGATAAAGAAGTATCTACCCATTCAAGATTATTGCCTATTTTTTTCCATCCTTTAAGATTAAAAGATGCCAATACCGAATCAAGAAATACTTTACCTTCTTCAAAAGAGTGGTTAATAACAATATTGCTGTCTTCTAATGCCTGACTTCTTTGTCTGAAAGGAATATTTAATGGATCAAAACTTGACCAATTTTGCTGAACAGGCTGAGCAGGTGGTTCAGGTTTTTTATTACAACCTGAAATTATAAGAATAACCAGTATAATATTAACTAAAATAATTCTCATAAAAATGCTCAAAGGACTACCTTTATTTTTGTTATTTTCTAAATATACAATGAAATTTTAAAACAAATAACTTTTATTTAATAAGTTTTGAATAGTTTATATTTTAACTTTTATTAATAAAATCATTATTAAAAAATTTCATTTTTTGCTGCAAGAAGCGTATTTTTCAAAAGTGCAACCCTGGTCATTGGGCCTACTCCGCCAGGCACCGGTGTTATAAATGAACACTTGTCAGCTACTTCGTCATATTTCACATCTCCTTTTAACCTGAAACCTGATTTTGTTTCTGTGGAAGGAACCCTTGTTGTTCCAACATCAATCACAACAGCTCCTTCTTTAACCATATCTCTTGTAATAAATTCAGGTGATCCAAGTGCAGTGATTAAAATATCTGCGTTTGCACAAACTTCTTTTAAATTTTTAGTACGGCTATGAGCAACTGTAACTGTAGTATTTATAGCTTTTTGTGACATAAGTATACTCATCGGACGG
The DNA here is from genome assembly GCA_964496465.1 of uncultured Bacteroidales bacterium. Lineage (GTDB taxonomy): Bacteria > Bacteroidota > Bacteroidia > Bacteroidales > CAYFUP01 > CAZBZX01. The sequence continues at coordinate 4,234 of CAZBZX010000015.1, read as the reverse complement.
CCTACAATATTACTTCGTCCTACTACTACACAGTTTTTACCTGATGTTTCTATTTTATATCTTTTTAATAATTCAATAATCCCATAAGGAGTAGCTGATACAAATGAAGGTAATCCTATAACCATTCTTCCTACATTAATTGGATGAAACCCATCAACATCTTTTTTCGGATCAATGGCTTCAATTACTTTCTGTTCAGAAATATGCTTTGGAAGTGGAAGTTGTACAATAAATCCATCAATATCTTTATTGTTATTTAATTCTTGAACTTTTGCCAGTAATTCTTCCTCCGCAACATCATCTTCATATCTAAAAAGCGAAGATTTAAATCCAACAACTTCACAGTCTTTAATTTTATAAGCCACATAGGTTTCGCTTCCTCCATCGTGGCCTACAAGGACAGCAGCTAAATGAGGAGTTTTTCCACCTTGTTTTTTAATTTTTTCAACTTCAATTGCTATTTCAGCTTTAATCTCGTTTGATATTTTCTTTCCATCAATAATTTCCATAATAGTTTACTGTTTTTTATTAATCACCTTTCATCATTGGCATATTATTCATAAGGCGGGATAAATTTTTTCCTCCCGACATCATCTTCATCATTTTTCGTGTTTCATCAAATTGTTTTATTAGCCTGTTCACATCCTGAATAGAAGTTCCACTACCACTTGCAATCCTTTTTCTTCTTGATCCATTTAATACTGTAGGAAATTCTCTTTCTTCAGGTGTCATTGATTGAATAATTGCCTCAATACCTTTAAAAGCATCATCATCAAGATCCATATTTTTTAATGCTTTTCCAACTCCCGGAATCATGGCAGCTAAATCCTTTACATTTCCCATCTTTTTTATTTGATTTATCTGTGAAAGAAAATCGTTAAAATTAAATTGATTTTTGGCAATTTTCTTTTGCAGATTTCGTGCCTGTTCTGCATCAAATTGTTCCTGGGCCTTCTCAACAAGTGAAACTATATCACCCATTCCTAAAATTCTGTCAGCCATCCTTTCAGGATGAAAAACGTCCAGGGCTTCCATTTTTTCACCTGTACCAATATATTTTATTGGTTTATCAACTACCGTCCTAATTGATAAAGCAGCTCCTCCTCTTGTATCTCCATCAAGTTTTGTTAAAACTACCCCATCAAAATTTAACCTGTCATTAAATTCCTTTGCAGTGTTAACTGCATCTTGCCCGGTCATTGAATCAACAACAAATAATATTTCATGTGGATTGACTGCATCCTTTATTGCAGAAATCTCATTCATCATATCTTCATCGATTGCTAAGCGACCAGCCGTATCAATAATAACAAGATTTTGTCCTTGAAGTTTTGCTTGTTTTATAGCTGATTTTGCAATTTTAATCGGATTTTTATTATCATCTTCTGAATATACCGGAACATTAATTTGCTCGCCCAATACTTTAAGCTGATTTATAGCGGCCGGGCGGTATACATCACCTGCAACCAATAAAGGTGATCTGCCTTTTTTACTTTTTAATTGATTTGCCAGTTTGGCTGAGAAAGTAGTCTTACCTGAACCTTGTAAACCAGCAATCAAAATAATACATGGACTTCCTTTTAAATTAATATCCTGCATTTGGCCGCCCATAAGTTGGGCAAGTTCATCATGCACAATTTTTGTCATCATTTGACCTGGTTTAACAGATGAAAGGACATCCTGCCCCAATGCTTTTTGTTTTACAGAATCAGTAAAACTTTTAGCAATTTTATAATGAACATCGGCATCAAGTAATGCTTTTCTAATATCTTTGAGTGTTTCAGCAACATTAATTTCAGTAATTCTTCCCTGTCCTTTTAAAATTTTAAAAGACTTCTCCAGCTTATCAGTTAAATTTTCAAACATTTTAAATTATATTTTTCGACGAACAAAATTAAATATATATGATTTAAGAAAAAAATTTTACATCCTTTCGGGAACTTCAACTCCCAATAATTCCATCGATGATTTCACAATTTTTGCCGTAATTTCACTTATTGCAAATCTCAGTGCTTGTAAATCTTTATTATCTTCCTTTAATATTGAAAAATCATGATAAAACTGATTATAGTTTTTTACAAGGTCGTAAGCGTAATTTGCAATAATTGCCGGACTATAATTTTTACCTGCTTCTTCTATTACTTCAGGGTAATTATAAATTAATTTTATTAATTGGATCTCTTTTTGTGAAGGTTCAATATTTAAATTATAATTATAGTTTATATTAATATCTTGATCTTTGGCTTTTCTAAATACTGACTTAATCCTTGCATACGTATATTGAATAAATGGGCCCGTATTTCCATTAAAATCAATCGATTCCTCAGGGTTGAAAACCATATTTTTTTTGGGATCAACTTTTAAAATAAAATATTTAAGCGCTCCCATTCCAATTATATTGTATATTTTCTTCTTTTCAACTTCCAATAATCCTTCTAATTTGCCCAACTCAACAGACATATCTTTTGATGTTTGAATCATTTCATCCATCAAATCATCGGCATCAACAACTTTTCCCTCCCTCGATTTCATTTTTCCAGAAGGTAGTTCAACCATACCATATGAAAGATGTGTAAGGTTTTTCGCCCAGGTAAAACCCAATTTATGAAGAATTTTACCTAATACCTGGAAATGATAATCCTGTTCATTTCCAACAACATATATCATTTCATTAAAATTATAATCATTTACACGTTGAATTGCAGTACCGATGTCCTGGGTCATATATACAGTAGTTCCATCGCTGCGTAAAAGAAGTTTATGGTCAAGCCCTTCATTTGACAAATCAACCCATATGGAGCCATCCTGTTTTTTATAAAAAATACTATTTTTTAATCCTTCCATTACTTTTTCCCGACCAATTAAAAAAGTACCAGATTCATAATAAATTTTATCAAAATCAACTCCTAGTCTTTTATATGTTTCGTCAAACCCCTCATACACCCAGCTATTCATTTTTTTCCATAATAACCTTATTTCAGTATCATCTGCCTCCCATTTTCTAAGCATCTCCTGAGCTTCTTTTAGAAGTGGAGCATTATTTTTTGCTTCCTCTTCATTATTCCCTTCATTAATTAACTGATTAACTTGTTTTTTATATTCCTGGTCAAACCGAACATAATAATCGCCTACTAAATGATCCCCTTTTTTATTTGATTTATCTGGAGTTTCTCCATTCCCGAACTTCTGCCAGGCCAACATTGATTTGCAAATATGTATACCGCGATCATTTACAAGGTTAACTTTTATTACTTTATTTCCATTTGCTTGTAAAATTTTTGCAACTGAATAGCCTAATAGATTATTTCGAATATGTCCAAGATGTAAAGGTTTATTAGTGTTTGGTGAAGAGTACTCAATCATAAATGATTTATCAGTAGAATTCTCTTTTTTAAATCCATACATATTTGATGAATAATTCTCTTTTAAAAACCGTAACCAATAAGAATTAGATAATGAGATATTTAAAAATCCTTTTATAACATTAAAATCATGAATGTCTGTATCATTTTCTAAAAGAAATTTGCCAAGGATTTGACCAGTCTCATCAGGAGATTTTTTTGAAAATCTTAATAAAGGGAATGTAACTATTGTAAAATCACCTATAAAATCTTCACGTGTTTTTTGAATTTGTACTAAATTATTATCAATTATCTGTTGAAATAAAATCTCAAATCCTTCAATTACAAGCTGTTTTAACTTTTTCTCAAATATCATTATAAGTTAATAATAATTAAAAATCAGCCGCAAAGATAATATAAGAAAAATTTGAATTAAACTTTTTAGCAAAAGAAAAAGGGCTGCCTAACCAGCCCTTTTCAGAATAACTAAACCTAAACTACTTATATACCTAAACCTATGAAAAACTAAACCTATATTATAAACAATAAATTATGTACTTTGTTGCGCGTTTAACATTTTTTATTATTTATATATAATTACGTATTTGTTAATATTTTAGTTCGAAATGACATTTCATTTTTAACTGTTTTTTTATAAAGACACAAAAAATGGTTATGAGTTGCACTTTTTTATACACGAATGCAAAACAAATGCCAAGAACTTAAATTACAATTTTGAAATAATAAGATTTTAAATCTCAAACAAGTGTTCAATTTTGGCCTAACTAACGTGAGTTCGACATTATAAAACGATATAAATAATTGATATTCAATAGTTCTGTCCTTTAGGGCGGGGAAAGAATTATATAGGATTAAAACGATTTTTGAAAATT
>CAZBZX010000014.1:0-23458 GCA_964496465.1 uncultured Bacteroidales bacterium | reverse complement strand
AATTTCTTGGTGTTTTCAATTCTTTTCGTTTTCTCTATTTTATAATATTTCCCATTTCTTTCAGACAATTCCAGTAATCTCTTTTTATCTCCTTTTATTGGTACGATGAAATTAATATTGTTAATGCTGTTCTTTATTTTAAACGGGACTAAAACTTCTTTTGCATCACTAAAGACTTTCTCTCTAATATCAATTATTGCATAAATAAGAATATCTTCAATTTTTTCATCTAATACTCTCTTTATTTCTACCGTATGTGATTGAACAATAGCCCCATCCACTACTTTCAAATAATTTACATAAGCGTATGTTTTTTCTTCAATTATTGAAAACACATCAAGGTTTTTAATTGTAGGATTTACGATTGTAGACTTGCTTCTATATTTTTCTAAAATTTCTATTTTATCTTTTATTTGCTGTGCTTCTTCATATTTATAATTATTAGCGTATTGATTCATTAATTGCTTTAAATATTGCGATACTCCATAAATATTACCTTTTAATATATTTCGAATTTGTACAATTTGGTCATCGTATTCATTTACTATTTGTTTTCCTTCACATGGAGCTTTACAATTTCCAATATGATATTCCAGACATACTTTAAATTTACCAGATGTAATATTTTCTTCTGAAAGGTTAAAGTTACAAGTACGTAGTTTATATAAATGTTTAATCAAATCTAAAATGGTACGAACCATATTCATCGAAGTATAAGGCCCAAAATATTGACTTCCGTCATTAATCAAATTCCTGGTATAAAAAATTCTTGGGAATCGTTCATTTTTTATACAAATCCATGGAAATGTTTTATCATCTTTTAACTGTACATTGTATTTTGGTTGATATTTTTTAATCAAATTATTTTCAAGTAATAACGCGTCTGCTTCATTCTCAACAATAATAAAATCAATTTTTTCAATATTTTTAACCATTACATTGATTTTATTATTATCATGCCTTGATGACTTAAAATACGAGCTTACTCGTTTTTTTAAGTTCTTTGCTTTTCCTATATAAATTATAGTATTTGTCTTATCGATAAACTGGTAAACTCCAGGACTTTCAGGAAGATTATTTAATATTTCAGGTGTATTTGAATTCATTTAGTCTGTAAACAGATCAATAAATTTAAACTCTTTTACATCAAATATACCCAAATCCCCAATTTTTATTTCAGGAATCACAATAAGAGCAATAAAAGATAATGTCATAAGCGGTGAAGTATGTTTACAACCTTTATTTTTCAATAATTTAGTAATTTGAGTATACTTTTTTGCAATTATATCTATTGAGTCATTTGACATAATTCCGCCTATTTCAAGAGGTATTTCAATACTGTAATCATTATCCTGATAAACTATACCACCTTTTAATTCAACGATTCTATTTATAGCGAGAATTAAGTCTTTGTCATCACATCCAATCGCAACAATATTATGACTATCATGCGCTATAGTTTGAGCAATTGCACCAGATTTAAGTCCAAAATTTCGAACAAAACCAACTTGAGGATCTGAAGGTCTGTAGCGATTATAATATACGATTTTCAACAAATCATTTTCTAAATTTTGTGATACAAATCCATCAATTAAATAAGACTTTTCAACTGAATGTTTTGTAATTATTTCATCTTTAACTAATTCGATAATATGAATATTATTACCTCGCGATTTAATTTCAATGTCCTTTAATCCAATTTTATTAGTATTAAAATTATTAATCTTTAAAGGCGCTGGATTTTCAAGATGTACTTTTTCATTAGAAAAAATACATCTACCATTAATATACATACTTAAAATATTCAATTTATCAAAATCGTCAATTATTATAAAGTCGGCTCTATCACCTGGCTGAAGCATCCCAACAGGAAGATTATAATGTATAATCGGATTTATGCATGCAGCTTTTAAAACATTAAATAAATCTAATCCACCTTTGATAGCTTTCCTTACTAATAAATCAATATGTCCATTAATTAAATCATCTGGGTGAGAATCATCAGTACATAACATAACCATATCAGGAAATAAATCAATTAAAGGTGCCAAATTATTAAAATTTTTAGCTGCACTGCCTTCTCTAATCATTACTTTCATTCCTAATTTTATTTTTTCTATAGCTTCATCTATATTATAACATTCATGATCTGTAGAAATACCTGCACTTATATACTTAATTAAATCATTACCTAATAACCCAGGTGCATGTCCATCAATAACTTTATTATACTTTTTAGCTACCTTTAGCTTTTCTGCAATTTCTTTATCATTACCAATAACGCCTGGATAATTCATCATTTCAGATAAAAAATAGAAATTATCACTTAAAAAAAGATTTTCAATATCTTTCGATGTTAATTTATAACCATTAATATCAAAAGCTGTTGCAGGCACACACGATGGTATTCCAAAGAATATATTTAAAGGAGTATTCTTCGCATTTTCAAGCATAAAGTTAATCCCCTTAATACCTAATATATTAGCAATTTCATGCGGATCAGCAAGCACACCAATGGTTCCGTGCGAAACTGCAGGTAAAGAGAACTGAAAAGGAGTTACCATTGAACTTTCTATATGCACATGAGAATCAATAAATCCAGGTAAAACAAGGACATTATCGACATTTGCTGATGGCTGAATGCTACAAATAATACCCTTATTATTTATACTTATAATACCTTTATAAATGGATTTATTAATTATATCGACAATATTTCCCGATATGGTAGTCATTTATATATTATTCATTATGTTTCACGTGGAACATGTTTATTTAAGTAAAAATATATGTTCCACGTGAAACATTATCGTCCAAAAAAAACTAATAATACATTAATGTCTGCAGGTGAAACACCACTGATCCTGCTTGCTTGTCCAATAGTTCGCGGTTTGATTCTATTCAATTTCTGACGAGCCTCAATTGTTAATGAATCGAATTGATTATAATCAATTTTATCCTTAATTTCAATATGTTCAAGACGTTTTATCTTATCTGCAATAAGAGATTCTCTCTGAATATATCCTGAGTATTTAATATTTACCTCAGCGGCTTCTAATAATTCGGTCTGATCCGTTTGAAATAAATCAAACAAATCTCTAAATTTAGGAATAATTTCGATAAAACTTTCTAATTTTACTTGTGGCCGTAAAATCAAATCATATAATTTCACTTTTTGATTAATAGGATTAGTATTATTTTCTTTCAGGTAATGGTTAACAAATTCAGGTTTAATACTATAATTTTTACAAAAGTCAATTATCTTATTTATCTCCTCTTTCTTAGAATTAAATTGATCTATCCTTTCTTTTGATGCTAATCCAATTTTTTCACCTATAGCAGTAAGCCTAATATCAGCGTTATCCTGTCTTAATAAAATACGATATTCAGCACGAGAAGTAAACATTCTATAAGGTTCATCAACTCCTTTTGTCACTAAATCATCAATTAAAACACCTATATAGGCTTGCTCTCTATTAATAATTAATTCCTTCTTAAAATTAATTCTTTGGTGTGCATTAATCGCTGCCATCAAACCTTGCGCAGCAGCCTCTTCATACCCTGTGGTTCCATTGATTTGTCCAGCAAAATATAAATACTTAATAATCTTTGTTTCTAATGTGTGTAATAATTGAGTTGGAGGGAAATAATCATACTCAATAGCATATCCAGGCCTAAAAATCTTGACATTTTCCAATCCTTTAATATGACGTAAGGCCTTATATTGAATATTCCATGGTAAAGATGAAGAAAAACCATTAATATAATATTCAATAGTATCCTCCCCCTCAGGTTCAAGAAATAATTGATGAGAATCCTTATCAGCAAAAGTCAGGATTTTGGCTTCAATACTTGGGCAATATCTTGGTCCAACGCCTTTAATAATACCAGTAAATAAAGGAGATTCATCAAATCCCTCTTTTAAAATATTATGTACTTTTTCATCAGTATAAGTGATATAACAACTTCTTTGTTTAAGCTTAGGATAATTGGTATTTAAAAAAGAAAATTTACCATCAGAATCACCTTTTTGCTCCATCAATAGACTAAAATCAATTGATCTCCCATCTAAACGAGCTGGTGTGCCAGTTTTCATTCTCCCAATTTCAAAACCATATTTAGCTAACTGTTCAGACAACCCAGTACTAGAAGGCTCCGATATTCTTCCACCAACAATTTTATTACTTCCAATATGCATTAAACCATTTATAAATGTACCATTTGTTAAAATAACAGCTTTGCTATAAAATGTAACACCATTCTTTGTTTTAACGCCTTTTATTTCATCGTTAGAAACAATCAGTTTGGTAACCATATCCTGCCATAAATCTAAATTAGGAATACCTTCAAGTATCAATCTCCATTGATGTGAAAATTGCATTCTATCGCATTGTGCCCTTGGACTCCACATTGCTGGTCCTTTAGAAAGATTAAGCATTCGAAATTGCATCGTTGTTCTATCTGTAATAATACCAGTATAACCTCCAAGAGCATCAATTTCTCTAACTATTTGCCCTTTTGCTATGCCACCTATTGCCGGATTGCAGCTCATTTGGGCGATTTTTGTCATATCCATTGTTATAAGCAATGTTTTTGAACCCAAATTTGCTGCTGCTGCTGCTGCTTCACTGCCAGCATGCCCAGCACCAACTACAATAATATCATATTCCAGTTTCACAATAAAAAAATTTATACAAAAGTAATATATTTATAATCTATATAACCAGAAATTTTCTTTACTCTTCATTTCTAATTGTTGTTTTCGAGTTAAGTCATTGAATCCAACTAAATGTAATATACCATGTATTATAACCCGGTATAATTCATTATCAAAAGAAGTCTTATAATCAATAGAATTATTTTTAACCTGACTCACACAAATAAAAATATCGCCACTAATAATATTATCAGAGTTATAATTAAAGGTCAAAATATCAGTAGAATAATTATGATCTAGATAATGAAAATTCAAATTAATAATTTCACTTTCAGAAGTAAAAATAATATTGATTTCACCTACCTTGTATTTATAATAAGAAATACATGATTTTATCCAATTTGAACAAATTGTACGCTGGAATTGAAAAGAATCAATTTTAAAATGGTACGATATAGGCAAGTCTACAGTTTAAATATCAATTCAACGCATTTCCCATCATCAGTAAAAATAACGTTATCGGCTAAATTTTTCATTAAAAATATTCCTCTTCCATGAATATTTTCTATATTTTCAGGCTTAGTTGGATCTGGCACATTATAAAAATCAAAGCCAGGCCCATGATCAGATATTATAATTCTTAACTCTTTCCCTTCCTTAAAAATATCAACTTTAACATTTTTTTCAGGACTTAACTTATTTCCATGAATAATGGAGTTATTAACGGCTTCAATAGTAGAAATTAATACTTTTCCATACATATCAGTATCTAACTTAAAAATATCAGAAATTTCATCTATCAGTTTTTCGATATAATTTAAATTTTCAAGTTTTGACGGTATTTCTACGGTTTTCTCCATGCGTAATAAACTATGCATGTTATACTCTATTATTCAAAATAAGTTACTAATATACTACATTTTGTTATAAAATATATTTATTAATTATTTTTTATCCAATCGCCAGGATCCAAATTTCTATTTTCATGCCAAATTTCAAAATGTAAAATGCCTTTATTATCAATAGAATTAGTGAAAACCGTACCTAAGTTTGTGAAAGTTTTAACAATATCCCCAATATTAACGTTTACAACGCTTAAATTCGAATATACTGTTAAATATTCTCCATGTCGAATTAAGATAGCTTTATGTGAACCTGGTATAGATAAAATGCTTTTAACTTCTCCATTAAAAACAGAACGAGCAGTAGAATTCGGGGGTGTTGCAAAATCAACTCCTTTATTATATGTTTTAACATATTTAAATACCGGATGTTGTTGTTCGCCAAAAGTTTTTATAATAACACCTCGTTCAGTTGGCCAAGGTAATAATCCTTTATTAAAAGTAAATTCACTAGAAACAGCCTTTTGCTGGGGTGTAAGTTTATAATAATCTCTCCCTTCTGAGTCTTTTTTAAATTCCTTTTCAATTAATTTAGCAATAGCATCATCAAGCTTTTTAGTAAGTTTCTGTTGATAGTCAAATTCTTGTTTTAATTTTTTTTCTTTCTTTTTTAAATTTAAAAAAGTGTATTCATAATTACCTCGTTCCTTTTGAAGATTATTAGATTCATTTATTTTTGAATTTTTCAATTCAATTTTAGCAACAACTATACTGTCTAATAAAAGTTTTTGATGTATTAAATTTTTGTTCTTAGCTATAATCTTGTTTTTTTGGTCTATTCTAAAATTTGAATACTGTTGAAAATATCGAATCCTTTTATAGGCCTGGTTAAATGATTTTGCGGAAAAAACAAACATTATAAAATTATTTTCATCTTTTCTTTTATACGAATTAACAATAATTCTAGCATATTCCTCCTTTAATAATTTAAGTTGATTTTCTAAAATTAAAATTCTCGTATCAATAGTATCATTTCGGTAATTATTATTAATAATTTCATTTTCAACCTGGTTTATAAGTGATTGCCTTAACTTAATTTGTTTATCAAGGATTAATAAATCGTTTAAAGTCTGATCTTTTTTTGTTTTTGTTTCAGACAATAAAGATTTTGTTAATTCTAATTCCTTTAAATTTTTTTGCTTTTGCTCTTTTAAATCATCAATCGATTGACAATAACATTGAAATACAATAAATAATAAAGAAAAAAGTATAATTAGTTTATTCATTTTTTCTCATTAACTGGAACTAAATTCATTAACTTATTATCAATACTAATACTATCACCTCCAAATTTAATTGATTCCCTCCAAAAATATTTTGCATCTTCAATATTATCAAGTTTATAAAGAATGTCACCATAGTGATCAAGAATTTCAGGATTAATATTCCCACCTAATTCAATTGCTTTTTCTATATAAATTTTTGATTTATCATATTGTTTCATTTTGTATAAAACCCATGCATAAGTGTCTAAATAAGTAGAGCTTAACGAATCATTTACGACAGTTTTATGACTCATTCGCTCAGCTTGATCTAATCTCTCTTCGCGTAACGCAAGATAATATGCATAATTATTTAAAATTAAGCTGTTTGAAGAATCAATTTCAAGTGCTTTGTTAAAATAATTATCTGAACAAGAATAATCATTGAGTCTAAAACACACATCACCTAAATAAGTATAAAAGTCAAATCGCATAAATTCATTATCAGTATTTAAGAATTTAAGTCCTTTTTCAAATTTTACTTTTGATTCTATTAAACTATCATTCTGCAAATAACCTAAACCAGCATAAAGATAAAAAGAGGCATTATTTTTAAATAATTCAATAGCTAAATTTGAATAAGAAATAACCGAGTCGGCGTTTCTCTGTAAACTATATAAATTAATAATTTGATCATAATATAAAGGATTGTACTTATTTAATACTATTAATTTTTTAATCTCTTCAATAGCGTCATCATAAAATTTAGCACGAATCAGAAAATCAGCATATATAGATTTTGAAGGAATCGTATTATTTCCAATTGAAAACTTTTTTAATATATCACGAATTGAAGAAAAATCATTATGATAATTTTCAAGATCTTGTGAAAAATCAATATAAAAATTAATTTTTTCATTTTCTAATATCATAGAATTACTAAAAAACTGATCTAATAAATTAATAATTTCACTGCTATTATGTTGAACCTGATATATTTCAATAAGTGAACTAATTGCAATAGGATTGTAATTTTCATGTTCAAGTACCATATTAAAATATTTAACAGCACTTATTGTATCTTCACGATGTAAATAAACGTTAGCTAAATAATTTAAATAATTAAAATTTTCAGGATATCCTTTTATTAGTAATTCTATCTCTTTTTGTGCTTTATCGAATTCATCTGATTCAATAAATAAATTATACTTATAAAATGAATTTACTTCCTTAATCCCAAATTCATTTTCAATATCATTATAAACTTTAAGTGCTTTATCATTTTCATTCATCTTAATATAAATTAAAGCAAGTTTATACCTGATTTCTAAATCGCTAGGTAGTAATTCCATTAATGATTTATATATTTCAACACATTCTTCGTATTTATCCAAAGCAATAAGTATTTGGGCATACTGGAATTTAAACCAAACATTTTTAGTATCAAATAATGTGGCTTTCTTTGAGTAAACTAAAGCCTCATTGGGTTCATTTAATAATATATATATATTTGCAATTTCATAATATGCTGTAGCGCTGCTATCAGATATATCAATAGAATTTTTTAACAAAGCTAACGAGCTTCTCAAATTACCTATGTACTTATGCTTAATGCCCTCAATTAATGAATATTTATATTCCAGTTCTTTAAATTCTTTTTTATCCCTTTTACCATATACAGGAATGATACAAAATATAATAATATACAAGCAGATTATTTTCTTAAATTTTATCATTTTATAACAGTATAATCACCTAAATCAATTTCATTTATAGAATTATTAAGAATTACATTATTCCCAATAATAGAATTTTTAATATTAATATCATTTATATAAGAATTAGAAAAAATAATCGAATTTGAAATTGAAGAATTTAATATAGTAGTGTTTGCTTCGATAGAAACATTTGGGCCAATAGTGCAATTTTCAATTTTAACCTTATCTCCAATATAACAAGGTTCAATTATTGATGAATTAGAAAGTTTAGAAGTTTTATGAATAATATTATTTCTTGCAACTTGATTTAAAACTTTTGAATTCGTATATAGAGTAGCTTCTTTATTTCCACAATCTAACCATTCATCAATAACTCCAGGACTAAATTTATAATTTTTATTTTTCATATTTTCCAAAGCATCTGTTAATTGATATTCATTGTTTCCTTTTATATCATGATCAAGTAAATATTTAATTTCACTTTTAAGGGTTTTGCCATTTTTAAAATAATAAATACCAATAATAGCCTTATTTGAAACAAATATCTTCGATTTCTCAATAAAGTCAGTGATAATATTGTTTTCATCTACTTTAACAACCCCAAAGGCAGATGGATCCTTAACTTCTTTTACTAAAATAATAGAATCAGCATTATGATTGATTTTAATTGATCCATAAAAAATAGTATCAGCAAAAGCAATAATAATTTCATCCTTTAATAAAGGTTCGGCACAATATATAGCATGAGCGGTACCAAGGGCTTCCTTTTGATAAAATATACTTCCCTTCGCATTATAAGATTCAGCTAATTTAATAAGTTTGTTTTCAACTTCCTTACCAAAATCACCAATTATAAAACCAATTTCATCAATTTTATTTCCAAAATTCTCAATTAATTCATCTATTAATCTTTCAACAATAGGTTTACCAGCAATAGGAATAAGTGGTTTTGGTGTAGATAAAGTATGGGGTCTAAGTCGTTTCCCCATACCAGCCATTGGAATAATAATTTTCATATACGTTTCTAGTTTTTACCAGTATGACCAAACCCTCCAGCACCCCTGTCTGTAGAGTTTAATTCTATAACTTCGATTAAATCAGCTGTTTCATGTTTTGCTATAACCATTTGACAAATTCTTTCACCGTCTTTCACAACAAATTCAGAATTTGATAAATTAATTAAAATAACGCCTATTTCACCTCGATAATCAGCATCAATAGTTCCAGGTGAATTAACGATAGAAATACCATATTTCATAGCTAAACCGCTTCGAGGACGAATTTGTGCTTCATAACCTACTGGAAGCTCAATATACAACCCTGTAGGAATAAGACAACGATCGAAAGGTTTAAGTACGATATCATTATCTAAATTAGCTCTTAAGTCAAGTCCTGCAGAATGCATTGTACTATATTGTGGTAAAGCATGTTTAGATTTATTAACGATTTTTACTTGCATTTTTAATAAAATTAACTAAATATTTCTCTTTAAACAGAACAAAAATAACAAAGGAAAGGAAAAGAAAGGTATGGATAACATATTTTAACATCAACATATTAATGTTGATAAACCTTGAAGTAAAAAATAATAATAAAGCAATAAAGATATATATAGCCATATTTCCCAAATCATATTTAATAGGAAAATGCTTACGCATTAAAAAATAAGAAACACTAACCATAACCAAATAAGATAAAACATGAGTCCAGGCAGAGCCAGTATAACCAAATTTTGGTATTAATAAAATATTAAAAACAATTGTCACAGAAGCACCAATGGACGCAATAATTAAACCAAATTTTGTTAAATCATTTAATTTATACCAAAGAGATAAATTAAATAATATCCCCAAAAGAATATATGCAAAAAGAATAATTGGAACAATATGTAATCCTTCATGAAACTTAATTCCAATAAAATATTTAAAAAAATCAATATATAAAGTAATGATAAGAAAAATACATAAACAAAAAATAACAAAATACTTCATTATCCGTGCATAAATTTCTTTAGCATCCAAATCCTTGCCTTGTTTAAAAAACATTGGTTCAAAAGCATAACGAAAAGCTTGTATAAATAAAGTCATAATCACAGCTAACTTAAAATTAGCTCCATATATTCCAATTTGTGCCAATATATATTCACCACCATTTTCTATTCCACGTGGAACAATTGTAAAATGCTTTAATAATAATCGATCTAAAAATTCGTTTGTTTGACCAGCAATACCCGCAAGTAATAAAGGAAAAGAATAAAATAAAATCTTTTTAATTAATTTAGAATTATATGCAAATTTTTCATCAAATATTTCAGGTAACAATAAAAATAAAGTAACAACGGAGGCAATTAAATTAGATATAAAAACATAAATAATCATGTTATCCCTAATAAAATATTCTTCAAGAAATGAAATATTATAATGATCACTTAAATACGGAAATAGTAAAAGAAAAATTAAATTACATCCTACGTTAATAATAATATTTACAATTTTT
Source organism: uncultured Bacteroidales bacterium (assembly GCA_964496465.1). Lineage (GTDB taxonomy): Bacteria > Bacteroidota > Bacteroidia > Bacteroidales > CAYFUP01 > CAZBZX01. The sequence continues at coordinate 12,483 of CAZBZX010000014.1, read as the reverse complement.
AAAATTGCAAAGCGTGAAGCTTTATTTCTATGTCGGAGTTTAGCAAATGGTAAAGCAGTAAATGCATCAATAGCAACAATAATAGAAAGCAAAATAATATACTCTTTATTATGTTCATATTGTAAAAAAGATGAGACTGGATTAATAAATATAATAACTAGTATAATAAATAAAAATGATGTTGAAAATAAAGTAATGATAATTGTAGGAAATACTTCTTGATTCTCTCTTTTATCCTGCATAAAACGAAAATACCCGGTTTCCATTCCATAAGTAAGAAAAACAAGTAAGAAAACAACATAAGCATAAAGTTCAGTTACAACACCAAATTCATAAGGCTTAAATATTAACCAAGTATATAAAGGAGTAAGTAAATAATTTAAAAATCTCCCAACTAGAGAACTTAATCCATAAATAGCAGTTTGGTTAGCAAGGTTTTTATAGGTTCCCAATTTTAGAGTTTTTATGCAAATATATATTCAATAATGTAATATTTATTCGAAAACAGCTTTAATAATATTAACAGGTGTAGAATAAAAAATTTATATGCAATCTCCAATAGATTTTTTGGAATAACTTATTACCATTCAGCAAAAAGTATATAACTTTTACCAAATAAAAGTTTATAAAATACAATAGGCAAAGGAAAAGAAATAAAGTATTTATATCTTTTTATTTCTTTCAGAAAACTATATTTTTAATTGACTGCATACAAACAAAATTAAAATATGTGTCTTCGGGTAATTGATTAATAATAAAATGAAATCCTTATACAACATCATCAATATGAATTAATGATAAAGATAAATAAGGAAAAAATCCACAGTTAATATATGAAAAAATATTTTATAAGTATCCACCATCTTTGGAAATAATTAATCCAAATCTAAGTATATATAAACATTAAACATATTGCCGTATTTGTAAAATAGAGTTTTCCCATTCAGAAATAAGTTTTCCCAAAGCATTATAAGTTAAATTACTACTTTCCTTATCAAGTTTATAAAATGCCTTGTAAATCCTTACTATCAAAGCACCAATATAAATGATATTTTTATTATTATATATTTTTAATTCACGTTAAAATTTATTGGTTGAATGAATGCTACGATTATATATCTTGTTTAAATTATTCATTGTTCAGGGCTTATATATAGGATAATCAATTAAATTAGTCATCACATCAGCTTTAAAAACAAATTTTGTAAACTCACAATCTCAAGACTAAAATCATTTTTATAAACTGGAATGTTTGTAATTTAAATATTCGTAAAGTATTTTATAATATAAGATCCTATAAAACCAGATCTCCCGGCAATAAAAACTTTCATAAACCTTAAGATTAAAAGAACAAATTACTATTTTTACACACCAAATAAAAAGAATTATGCTGGATAAAATTAATAGTTTAATAAAATCCATTCAAGATGTTAAAATTGAATCTTCTGAAAAATTAGAAGAATTTAAATTAACATATTTAAGTAAAAAGGGATTAATTAACAGTTTGTTCAATGATTTTAGAAATTTACCAAATGAAAAGAAAAAAAGTGTAGGTCAGAAATTAAATGAACTTAAGCTATTAGCAATAAACAAATATAATTCCTTAAAATCGAATTTAGAAAATACAAACACTAGGGATAATAAAATTGATCTAACATTACCAGGATATTCACAAAATATTGGTTCCAGGCATCCTGTATCTCTAGTTAGAAATGAAATTATTGATATATTTAAATATTTAGGTTTTACAATTTCTGAAGGGCCGGAGATTGAAGATGACTGGCATAATTTCGAATCATTAAATTTTCCACCTGAGCACCCTGCGCGGGATATGCAGGACACTTTTTTCATTGACAATATTTCAAATATTTTATTACGTACCCATACATCATCCATTCAAGTTAGGGTAATGGAGAAAGAAAAACCACCAATAAGAACAATATCTATAGGTAGATGTTTTAGAAATGAAGCTATATCAGCTAGGGCACATTGTATATTTCATCAAATTGAAGGATTATATATTGATGAAAATGTTTCTTTTGCAGATTTAAAACAAACCTTATTATATTTTGCACATGAATTCTTTGGAAAAGAAACTAAAATAAAACTCCGCCCAAGTTATTTTCCGTTTACAGAACCATCAGCTGAAATGGATATTTCTTGTACCATTTGCAAAGGAAAAGGTTGTAAAGTGTGTAAAAATACAGGTTGGTTAGAAATATTAGGTTGTGGAATGGTAGATCCAGCAGTTCTAGAAAATAATAATATAAATCTAGATAAATATACAGGCTATGCTTTTGGCATGGGAATAGAAAGAGTAGCAATGCTTAAATACCAAATTAAAGATATTCGTTTATTTTTTGAAAATGACATACGCTTTTTAAATCAGTTTTCTAGAGTATTTTAATTTCATAAGTTAATTCGAGAGCTTTTCTATAAATAGCACTAACCCCACAATATTTATCCATAGATAATTGCACTGCCTTTTCAACCTTCGATAAATCAATCATATTTCCTCTAATTTCATATATAACCTTCATAGATTTAAAATGTTTTGGATGTTCTTCTGTTAAATCACCTTCTACTATTACATTAAAATAATCAAATTCAACCTTCATCTTTTTTAAGATAGAAACAATATCCATACCTGTACATCCACCAAGTGCGATCAGCATTAAAGGCTTTGGCCGAACACCCAAATCGTTTCCACCAGATTCAGTTCCAGCATCGAGAATTATTTTATGATTATCAATCTTTGCTTCAAAATTCATATTATTTTGCCAGGTAACATTCACATTTTTCTTCATAATTTAGTATATTTATTAGATTATTAGAATAACATAAATTTAATAAATTAGTTTAATCGGTAATGGAAAATAAAGAAAAAATAGACTCGTTTCCATATTGTATGGATGAACATAATTCCGTCTTTAGACATTTAACTTCAGAGGAAAAAGAAAAAGTTTATACAGAAAGCACCTGTTCAGAATATGCAAGGGGAACAACAATTTATAGAGAAGGGCAAAGAATAAATGGATTTTATTGTCTACAAAAAGGAATAGTCAAAATTTATAAAACTGGTATTGATGGAAAAGAGCAAATTATACGATTTGCAAAAAAAGGAGATATCATTGCTTTTCGTTCGGTATTAAGCGCAGAATTAGCATGTACAACTAGCGAAGTAATAGAGGATTCGATATTATGTTATATACCCGGTGAAACTTTATTTCAATTAATTAAAGACAATGGTAATTTTTCATTAGACCTACTTCAATTAGTTTGTAAAGAATTAGAAGAAGCAAACTCGTATATTACTGACATAGCGCAAAAAACAGTTAGAGAAAGGCTGGCTGAAATATTAATTCATCTTTATGATACCTTTGGGATGAATGATGAAAACATCTTAAATATATCCTTAACAAGAGAAGAATTAGCTAACATAGTGGGAACAGCAACAGAATCAGTAATAAGACTGCTTTCAGAGTTTAAGGCAGATAAATTAATTGAATTATACGGCCGAAAAATTAAAATAATAGATATTAAAAATTTAAAAAAAATAGCAAGTATATATAATTAGTGGTAATATTTTTGTAAAGTAATATAACTTAACAAACCAAAAATTATTAATAAAGCGCTAGTTCCAAGTAAAACATTGCTATTTTTATTTAATACCAGATTTATTCCTAATATAACTATTGCAACAAAGATTAGGATGATACCAATATTTCTAATTACTCTTTCCATAATGCTAGATTAAATATATTTTAAATTTAAAAAAGTAAGCCCAATTCACCAAATTTTGTTTTACCTAAATGTTGATAAGCTAAATCCGTCACCTCTCTTCCTCTAGGTGTAAGCTTAATAAAACCTTCTTTAACTAAAAATGGTTCATAAACCTCTTCAATAGTTCCAGAATCTTCACCCACAGCAGTTGAAATGGAATTTAATCCAACTGGTCCACCTTTAAACTTATTAATTATAGTTAGTAAAATTCTATTATCCATTTCATCCAACCCAAAAGTATCAATATTTAGAGCATTTAAAGAATATTTAGTAATTTCTAAATTAATTTCACCATTCCCTTTAACCTGGGCAAAATCTCTTATTCTTCTAAGTAAAGAATTAGCAATTCTTGGAGTTCCTCTACTACGTCTTGCAATCTCATGAGCGGCATTATCATAAATTTGTAATTGTAGAATAGAAGCAGATCTCTTTATTATTTTCTCTAATATAATTGAATCATAAAATTCTAAATGAAATTTAATTCCAAATCTTGCACGTAAAGGATTCGTTAATAATCCAGATCGCGTTGTAGCACCAATAAGAGTAAAAGGATTTAATGCGATTTTTAAGGAACGTGCACTAGGACCCTTATCAATCATAATATCAATGTTATAATCTTCCATTGCAGAATATAAATATTCTTCAATTACAGGATTCAAACGATGAATCTCATCTATAAACAATACGTCCATTTCTTCAAGACCAGTAAGAATTCCAGCCAAATCACCAGGTTTTTCAAGAATTGGACCAGATGTAATTTTAATATTAGTATCTAATTCTTTCGCAATAATATTAGCAAGTGTTGTTTTACCTAAACCAGGAGGACCATGTAATAAAACATGATCTAAGGCCTCATTTCGCATTTTTGCTGCTTTAACAAAAACCTGTAAATTAGTAATAATAGATTCTTGTCCAGAAAATTCATTAAAAGATAATGGTCTTAAAATGTTGTTAAATTCATTATCATTTTGTAAAGAATTCTCATTATGTATATTAAATTGATCTTCCATTTTAATTTATTTTAATCCCGTTAATTTTATATTCATTTCCATTCTTATAATTAACAGATAAAATTAAATTTCCACCAATATCGTAATATTTCCAGGTTTTAATCATTATTCCAGCAGAATATATCTGTTCTTCTTTGACTTCCCTGTTTTCATAATAATATTTATGTTTTCCATCAGGTAAACCGCGAATAAACTTTCCCTTAAATTGAACATCTCCATTATTGAAATAATACATCCATATCCCATCTTTTAAGCCGTTTACATATTTTCCAATTTCAATATGATCACCAACGTGGTAAAACCATTCTCCTTCTTTCATATCTTCAATGTACTTACCCTTCGTAATAACGTTACCTGTAGAATCGTATTCTATATATAATCCATCTTCATTTCCATCAATATATTCTTCTTCTCTCAGTAATTTTCCATTCGGATAATACCATTTCCACAAACCATGTAATTTACCATTTTTATAACTCCCTTCCTGTTCAGTTTTTCCATTATTATAATAAAATATCCAATTTCCAACTCGTTTATTATTTAAATATTGACCCTTAGATTTAATTTTTTTATCCATAAAGTAATTTGTAAAAAAACCTTGTTTATAACCCTCATCATCAATTATACCATCCGAAACAATTCTTCCAAAATCATCATATAATAGAGTTCTGATAACCTCTCCTTCACTATTATAATTTCTATGGACACCAATTGGTAAATTGTTTTTAAAAGTTCCTTGAAAAATTAAATTACCTTTATCATCAAATTCTTTCTTAAAATCAATAAAATCTTCGAAATCAAAACTATTATTTATTAATGAATCATTTCTATATAAAGAAGTTATATCTAAATTACCAGTTTTATCAAAATGCTTATATAATCCATCTTTAAGTCCATTTATATAAGTACATTCAGTTTTAATTTTAAAATCATCATAAAAAGTTCTCCAAATTCCATCCTTTTGATTATAAGAATTATACCTATTAATCATCTCATAATTTACAAGTCTATCATAATTAAATTCATAAATTCCAATAATAATACTGTCTCTTGAAAATTCATAACCTAAACCATGCTTATTATTTTTATTATAATTAATTATTTTATAAATAGAACCATCATTATAATAATAATAAGATTTTCCTTCTTTTAAGTTATTAATAAATAACTCTTTAGATTTAATAAAATTTAAATCCCCTTCATAATAAATATAATAGTATCCATTTTTTTTACCTTCAAAGTAATTTATTTTTTCAGTAGTATCTTTTATTCCGGTAAAGTTTGAAAAACTTAATAAAATATCCAGACACTATCTAATAAAAAATTTTTACGATTTCCTTCTGATTTTACAATTCCATTAGGATAGTATGAAATCCAATATTTATCTGGTTTACCATTCATTAAATAACCTTTACTAGAAATAGCACCATTACCATAACGAAATATAGTATACCCATTTGAATCAATATTATTTTGAGAATATAAATAAAAGCTAAATACAAAAATTAAAACATTTAATACTAACTTTTTCATCTTATATATCAAGTTTTTCAGATATTTCTAACATTCTTCTTATCGATTTTTCAGCTTTGATTCTCAAATTATCTTCTATTTCAACAACCGGTAATTCATACAATAAACTATTATATATTTTCTTTAATGAAATCCTTTTCATAAAATTACAATCACTACAAGCACAAGTTGAATCCTTAGGTGGAGCAGGTATAAAAAGTTTTTCTGGATGTATTTTTTTCATTTGATGTAAAATACCTGATTCTGTTGCTACAATATAACTTTTTCCAGAATCATTTTTAGTAAAATTTAAAAGAGATGTAGTTGAACCAATATGATCAGAAACAATTAATATAGGTTTTTCACATTCAGGATGTGCAATTAATTTAGCCTCTGGATGTTCTTTTTTTATTTCGAGAATTCTTTCTAAAGAGAATTCTTCGTGAACATGACAAGCTCCGTTCCATATAACCATATTTCGACCAGTTTTTGAATTAATATAATTACCCAAATTTTTATCAGGTCCAAATATTATCTTTTCATTTTTTTGTAAAGATTCAACAATTTGAATTGCATTAGATGAAGTACAAACAATATCAGTTAAAGCTTTAATTTCTGCTGTAGTATTTATATAAGAAATTACAGTATGATTAGGGTGTTGTTTTACAAATTTTTCAAATTCATCAGCTGGACAAGAATCAGCTAAAGAGCATCCAGCATTAATGTCTGGAATAATTACTTTTTTTTCAGGAGATAAAATTTTTGCAGTTTCAGCCATAAAATGAACACCAGCAAAAATAATAATATCTGCTTTCGTTTTCGAAGCTTGTTGCGATAATGCTAAACTGTCTCCAACAAAATCTGCAATATCTTGAATTTCTCCAGTCTGATAAAAATGAGCTAAAATAATTGCATTTTTTTCATTTCTTAATTTATTAATTTCTTCAACAATATTTATTGAAGGATTAATTTGAAAATCAATAAATCCTTTTTCGCTAATCGATTTTTGAATTTTTTTTGTTAACATTTAAATAATATTATATTAATATTAATTATTTATATAAATATATAATAATAATAATATCCTGTTAATAGTGTTATAAAATAATTTAACATTCTCTTGTATTTTAAATTATTAAATATGTAATAACAGGATATAAACAACATTACAAAATTAGTTAAATTGATTTACAATATATTAATGAATATATAAACACATTGTTAAAAACCATGTTTTTAATATTTTTTTATATTTTTTGAAATTAAAACTGTTTTTAAATTGTTAATTTCTGCTTACAAGTATTAAAAAATTATATTTGCATATTTAAAAATTACTACTATACAATTATTAAATTATTGAAGTCAAGAAAATGTTATTAATTGATATAAAAAATAATTAACAACTATTAAACATTAATTCTTAATAACTATTAAAATAAGATGAACTGGAAAAAAATAGGGATAACATCTGATCATGCTGGATTTGAAATGAAGGAATTTTTAAAGGATTATTTAATAAAAGAGGGTTATAATGTTACGGATTATGGACCTGATAATAACAAAAGCTCAGATTATCCAGATTATGCACATCCTTTAGCCAATTCAATAGCCAGAAATGATAATGAAATTGGAATTTCTTTATGTGGAAGTGGTAATGGAATAAGCATGACATTAAATAAGCATAAAGAAATTAGAGCAGCTTTATGCTGGAATAAGGAAATTGCAAAATTGGCACGGAGTCATAATAATGCAAATATTTGTTCATTACCAGCGAGATTTATATCGAACAATGATGCAGCTGAAATTGTTGACTTATTCTTAAAAACAGAATTTGAAGGAGGTAGGCATTTAAATAGAATCAATAAAATACCAATACAATAAAAGATGTTTTCAAATACTAGTAAATACGGTATAAGGGCAGTAATGTATCTGGCTCAAAATGTAAAAGGAGATGAAAAAATTGGAATTAAAAAAATTTCAGAAGATTTGAAAATTCCAACCCCCTTTTTAGGAAAAATATTACAATCATTAGCAAAAAGTAAATTGCTTAGTTCAACAAAAGGGCCACATGGTGGTTTTGGTTTAAATAAAAGTCCCTATGATTTAACTATTTATGATATTGTAGTTGTATTAGATGGGGATGATATATTTAATGATTGTTTAATAGGTGTAGGTGATTGTGCATCAAATCATTCTGATGCCTATTTTTGTCCAGTACATGATAAATACTCACCAATAAAAGAAAAGTTAATAGAGTTTTTTAAAGGTGAAACGATTGGTCAGTTAATTGATAATATAAAAACAAGCGGGAAAAAGATCAGGATTTAACTAAAGCCAACATTTTTCTAAATATTTTATCTAGAGTTTCGAATAGTATAATAGCAATTATTGTACCTATACTATTTGCGACAAAATCATATAGCTCTGCTTCGCGATTTGATTTTAAATACATTTGAAGAAATTCCATTAAAGCTCCAAATATTACTGAAATAATTAAAGCTGAGAAAATGGCTTGTTTTCTGTGTTTGAATATTTCATTCAGATAAAATTTTTTAAATCCAAACATAATAAGGTAAGAAAAAATAAAATATAACCCCAAATGTGCTAACTTATCAGCATGCTCGAATTTTAAAAAAGATATTTTTTTTGCTTGTTCCCCGGAAATTAAACTTAAAATTAGAATTATTATTCCCCAAAGAAAAGATGGCCAAAATGAAATTATTAAAAATTTAAATGAAAATTTTTGATTTGTAACACTTGAATTATTGGACATTAATTAAAATTAAAAATGATTTACAATTGAATATATTGCGTAAAAGTAAAAGATTTTAATCAATAATTTTTTTATTGTTTATAAATAGCTAAAAATTTTAGCAAAAATAAAACATATGTTGTAAATTGTATGGAAAGTTAACAGGTATTGAACGTTTGTCAAAAATTAGTTTATGAAGAGAAGAATGTCGGTTGAAAAAATGTTGAGCGCCCTTCGCAAGGAAAAAATAAATACTTGGTTTGATTTAGGCATATTTATAGACCGATTTAAAGAAAAAAATGCAATTCCGACAGTAAATTTTAAAGGAGATTTCGATGAATTTAAGTATAAAATTGCGAATGGGGGTATTGCATTTATAACGTTCTACTATGCAATTGATGGAGTAACAGTTGAAGTTGAAAAATATGCTAAGATTTTCAGAAGGCGTATACAAAAAATACCCATTCATTATATTGCCGGTGAAATTTTTCCAGAATCGGATGAATTGATGGATGAAAATGTTATTAAGGCAGTTATACCTGAAATAAAAGGTTTTAATAAATGGGACTTATATCAAGACTTTTATTTTACAAAGCTGGAAAGAGGTAGCAAAGAATATAACGATTTAATAATAAAATATTGGAACCAAACTCTTATAATAACAGAAAAACTTGGAAAATATATCGAAGATAACAACATTCAATTATTATATCTGATTAATGTTTGTTCAAATCCTGGAAATGCTGCTCTTTCATTAGCATGTGTTTTTGTGTCTGAATTTCTTGGAATACCTGTCATCAATAATAATCATGATTTTTACTGGGAGGGTGGAAATAAAAAGCAAGATATATTAAATAATGATTTGAGGAAAGGGCCAAGAGATTTTTTTTTTACAAACGCTGATATTGGTGAGTTTTTTTCGTTAATAGAAGTTTTATTTCCATGGGAATCAAGATCGTGGTTAAATGTTAATATAAATAAAGGTCAGTCGGAACACATAATCAAAATAAACGGACATAATCCGGCAAATGTTATGGAAATTAGTACAGCAGTTGATACTGATGAATATACAAGCATAAGCAAACGAAAAAAAATTAATTCATTACTTCAGATTGAAACAATATTAAGCCGATATTCTAATACTTTAGTAGGATACTCAGTAAACGATGTATTTGTAAATAAACTTGTAGATTGTGAAAATCCAAAACCTATATTAATTACTGGGTATAAATCGAAAGTCGTTAAAAATTTTTTAGCTGAAAACATCATTTTTTTACAACCAACACGCATTATTTCGAGGAAGAGAATAGAATTTGGACTTAAGTTATTAAGAAAGCTTTTCAGTATGTCGAATTTTACTGAGAAATTTGACGAAACAAATAAACTTAAGATAACAATACTTGTGACAGGACCTATTTCTGATGGTCATTATGGTTATTTTGAAAAAGTAATTAAACGATTTAAAAAGCTTGTTGATAATTTAGAAGAAGGACACAGGGATAGAGTTTATCTAGCATTTTTATTTAGTGAATTTGATACAGAACAATTTAAACAAAAATATAAAGAACCAATTTCATTACCCGATTTATATAATATTGCTTCGCTAGTTTTACTACCTAGTAAAACTGAAGGCAGGGGATTGCCTATTATTGAGGCAACTGCTTGTGGGACTCCAATTTTTTGTCGAAGATATTTTCCGGAACAAGTTTATTCAGAGGTAATTGGAGAACATTTACCTGAAAAAGACAGATTAAAAGTAATTGAATTTGAGGGGAGAAAGATACCTGATAAATTAGCAAATGTTATCATTGACAAAGTCTTTTATCCACATAAATACAATGAAGAAAATGAGCATAATAAAAAGGTGGTTCAGAAAAGATACAGTTTAAATGCATTAGATAAAAATATTGAAGAAATTTGTTACAGATTGTATTTACAAATAAGGTCTAATACTTCACCCCTCAAAAAAACTAAAGATGCTATAAAAGTTTATGAAAAGTGGTTACAGGTTAACAATAAAAATCTAAGCCAAATTTTGAACAATGATAATCGGCAGTATTTACCAGGATATGGAAAACTTACTTTCATGTTATATTTAAAATCACTTATCGATCCGAGCTATTTTAGGGTCGAGGAGCAACAAATAAGAGGGCTGGCATTTAATTTTGCGCATCATATAATAAATATTGATCCGGATATTGATCTTATTCCTTTAGAAAAAATAATTGAATTTTATAATTCGGTAGATAATATTTTTAATTATAGAGAAGGAGAAGTTGAAATACAGCACGATCATTCATTTTCATACCGTCATAGGAATAAAAATTATTATCCCTATCAGCAATTTACTATTCAGGAAGTATCAGGCATCATTAATTATTTGTACCATAAAATAATAATGCCTACTATTACTGCAAAAGTTTTACAAAATGCACACTTTTTTACCGATTGGCGTTTGGCCCTAGCACAATTAACTTCCAGTTCATTTTTAGCTATTGATGACAGGGATATTATTATTGATAAACTGCGCGCAAATATACCAATTGCTTATTTTCCTGGAAATTATATAAAAAATGAAATAGAGTTTTTTGTTCTTCAGTCTGTCAGATCAAGGCTTGAAATGGATATTGAGGAAGAGCTTTCGCTGGAAGTACTTGAAAAAAGTGATAAATTCATAAATCCTGTATATCTATTTGCTGAAAAAAGAAACATAGGTACCTTATTGAATTATAACCAGATTGTTGATTATATTGTTAATGGGAAAGATAAAGAGTTAAAATTACTATATGATTATGGCATACTTCAAATTATAAAATCCGATCAAATTTGCCAGGGCATTCATTTTGCACAAATTGGTGAAGAAGGAATAGCCGTTCTGAATAAAATAAGAAAAGAAAAAGGAGTAATGATTACAAATCGACCTGGAGCAGCTGAAATGACCGATATTCTTGATATAGACAGGATTCATATTGGAAAAGTTACTAATACTCTTTCTTCTAATATTATTGGGATACCAATTGGCAGCGGCTATATACAATTCGTCCCAGCTGGTTTAAGAACAACATTATCCTATCCTACACCAATTCAAACCGCAAAAGATTTTTATGATATAAGAAAAAGTAAACGTTTTAAATTATTAATCTCAAAATTTGGTAAAGAAAATTTATGGAATGAAATAAAAAAAGATGCCGAAACTAATGGCTCTCCTTTAAATCATGTTTTAGATAAGATAGAGAAACAACATGAGGAAGAAAATAAAAATGTTGAATTTCAATATGTAAATGGATTATATGAAGATGGTAATCCCTGGAATGGAGTATTGGCAAAAGCTTTTGTCAGCAACCCTGGCAAAACCTGGGAATTTTTGACTATTTCTGGAGAAAATAAAATAAAATTGAGTTATGATCCTAACGGCAATTTGGTTTC
>CAZBZX010000013.1:0-24221 GCA_964496465.1 uncultured Bacteroidales bacterium | reverse complement strand
AAGCCCGCTTTGGAGCAACCCCTCAACTCTCCTCTGCCTTATAATCAAAAACATTTAACTTTTAATTTCATTGGCATAAGTTTAACCCACCCAGAAAAAGTTAGGTATCGGTTCATGTTAGAAAAACTCGAATCGACATGGAATCCAATGACAGACAGGACTGAAGCAACTTATTCAAATTTACCTCCAGGTGATTATACATTTAAAGTAACTTCAATGAATCCGGAAGGAATCTGGAACAAATAACCAGCTGAATTTAAATTTATAATTAAACCACCCTGGTGGGCAACCTGGTGGTTTAGAATTACAGCAATAATTGCTTTCATTTTAAGCCTTTATGGAATATTTAAATGGAGGGTAAGAGCCTTAAAAATGAGACAAAAAGAACTTGAAAGGATTGTAAAAGAAAGAACAGCCGAAGTAGTAAAACAAAAAGATGAAATTGAATTACAACGTGACCAAATTTCAGAGCAAAAACAGCAAATTACAGATAGTATTCAATACGCTAGTAGAATCCAATCTGCCGTAATGCCATCTAAAGATTTTATTAATAAAGCATTACCTAATTATTTTATTTTATTTAAACCAAGAGATATTGTGAGTGGAGATTTTTATTGGATTGGTGAAAAAGATAATAAAATAATTGTAGTTGCAGCTGATTGTACAGGGCATGGTGTACCAGGGGCTTTTATGAGCATGCTAGGGGTTTCGTTTTTAAATGAGATAATAAATAAAAGTGAAGTAACTCAAGCTAATTTAATTCTAAATCAGTTACGGGAATATGTGAAATCTACTTTGGGTCAGGAAGAACACACTGAAGAAATAAAAGCGAAGGACGGAATGGATATTGCTATTTGTGTTTTCGATTTTCAATCAAAAACTCTTCAGTATGCTGGAGCCTATAATCCATTATATTTAATTAGAAATGGGGAATTAATTGAAACAAAGGCTGATAAGATGCCAATAGGCATTTATATTAATGAAAAAACTACATTTACTAACCACGAATTAAATTTTGAAAAAGAAGATATTTTCTATATTTTTTCTGATGGTTATATTGATCAATTTGGTGGTGAAAGAGGATTTAAATTTATGTCTAAACCATTTAAACGATTATTATTAGATATTTCTGATAAAACAATGAGTGAGCAATATAAAATATTGGAACAAAAGCATAATGAATGGGTAAATTATATTGACCCAAGAACAAAATCAGCTTATAATCAAATAGATGACATATTAATTATTGGGATAAAAGTTTAAGGCTAAAGGATATATGAGTAATAAAAAGTTAAGCATTAAAAACTGGGCAGTTGATGACAGGCCAAGAGAAAAATTATTATTAAAAGGAAAACAAAGTTTAAGCGATGCTGAATTGATTGCCATTTTAATAGGCTCTGGAAATAAAAATGAAACAGCTGTTGATGTAGCCAAAACAATATTACATTCAGTAAACCATAACCTAAATGAACTTGGAAAACTTACAATAAATCAGCTCACAAAGGTAAATGGAATTGGTGAAGCAAAAGCCGTTACAATAGAAGCTGCACTTGAGTTAGGAAGAAGAAGAAAATCTTCAGATCAGGAAAATAACTTACAAATTAAAACCAGCAATGATGCTTTCGTCATTATTCAACCATTTGTTGAAGATTTACAACATGAAGAATTCTGGGTTTTATTTTTAAACCGTTCAAATAAAGTTATTGAAAAATATAAAATAAGTCAGGGAGGAGTTAGCGGAACAGTTATCGACAATAAAATAATTTTAAAAAAGGCCATCGAAAACCTTTCCTCATCCATTATTCTTATACACAACCATCCTTCGGGAAATAGTATGCCAAGTGAAGCAGATAAGCAAATAACTAAAAAAATGATTGATGCAGCTAAATTATTAGAAATTAGTGTACTCGACCATTTAATAATTTCTGGAAATAAATATTTCAGTTTTGCTGATGAAGGTATTCTCAGTTAATCATCAAAAATATTAACTGCGCAACTATCCTCGCATTCCAAAAATAATTTAGTAATATCTTTTTTTAATATTGGGTGTTTATATTTAGGTATTATCTTTATTAAAGGTTCAAGAACGAATCTTCTTTTATGCATTTTTGGATGGGGAATGATAAGATCAGGTTTTCTTATTATTTCATTATTATAAAAAATAATATCTATATCAATCTCCCGTGAATCGTAACTTATATTTTTCTTTTTTCTCCCTAACTCTTTTTCAAAATCCTTAATCCTCTTTAAAATCTCCCCGGGTTCAAGCATTGTTACCGCTTCAACTGCAATATTTAAAAACTTATTTTCAGAATCAAATCCCCATGGCTCAGTTTCGTATAACGGTGATTGATTAGTAGTTTCACCAATTTTTTGATTGATAAAAACAAATGATTTACTTATGTTAAATAGCCGGTCGCCTTTATTTGAGCCTATTACCAAATAAGTCTTATTCATTATTTATAACGTTTTAAAAAATTTACCTTACCAAATTAGTGAAATTTAATAATTATTTCGATTTTTAAACAAAACAAAATTTTAACTTTATAACATCATATAAAACATTACATAATGAAAAGCTTTTTAAAATATACCTTAGCAACAATTACTGGAGTTGTTATTTCATCGTTTGTGCTATTTTTTTTATTCATAGGAATTGTTGGGGCCTTAGTCTCATCAAGTGAAAAACCATTTGAGCCAAAGCCCAACTCTATACTTCATATAAAATTAAACCAGGAAATTAAAGACAGGGGATCAGAAAATCCAATGGAGAATTTTGATTTCACTACTTTTAAGGCACTAAAAAAATTAGGATTAAAAGATATCCTGAATAATATAGAAAAAGCAAAAAATGATGCGAATATAAAAGGCATTTATCTTGATTTAGTTTATGTAGCAACCGGATATGCATCAACAGAGGAAATAAGGGATGCATTACTGAAATTTAAAGAATCAGGAAAATTTATCATTGCCTATAGTGAAATTTATTCGCAAAAAGCTTACTATTTGTCAACAGTTGCAGATAGCATATTTATAAATCCGATTGGATTGATTGATTTTACAGGTTTGTCAAGAAGAGTGTTATTCTATAAAGGAACTTTTGATAAACTTGGTATTGAGCCACAAATTATAAGGCATGGGGAATATAAAAGTTATGTAGAGCCCTTTATGCTGAAAAAAATGAGTGAAAAAAATAAGAAACAAACGATGGAATATATGGGCGATTTGTGGAACCATATTTTAAAAGGAATTTCAGTAAAAAGAAAGATAAGCATCGACCAGTTAAATGAAATGGCCACTGATTTAACAGCTGTATTTGATCCTGAAAAAAGTTTAAAACTTAATTTTATTGACGGACTTAGATATGAAGATGAAGTGTTAAAAACCTTAAAAAACCTATCAGGAATTGACCAGGATAAAAATTTACAATTTGTTTCACTGGGTAAATACGATGGGGTTCCTAATAAAAGAATAGGAAAGGGATTAGCAAAAAATAAAATTGCTGTTATTTATGCTGAAGGAGATATTAATATTGGAGAAGGCGATAACAATACATTAGGATCAGATAAATTTTCAAAGGTGTTAAGAAGTGCAAGAAAAGATAGCTCAATAAAAGCAGTTGTATTAAGGGTAAACTCACCAGGTGGTTCGATGCTGGCTTCAGAGATTATTCGCAGGGAAGTTGATTTATTAAGTCAGGCGAAACCAGTTGTGGCATCAATGGGAAATGTTGCTGCATCGGGTGGTTATTATATTCTATGCAATGCTGATACAATTATTGCCAGTCCTAACACGATAACAGGATCGATTGGTGTTTTTGCTATTCTTTATAATGCAAAACCATTTTTCGATAATAAAATAGGCATAACTTCTGATGTTGTGAAAACAAATGAAAAAGCCGATTTAGGCACTTTCTTCAGGCCATTAACAAGTGCAGAAAAATCAATCCTTTTAAAATATGTGGAAAAAGCTTATGATGATTTTACTGATTTGGTTAGTAAAGGCAGGAATATGACAAAAGAAGAAGTTGATAAAATTGGAAGAGGATTAGTCTGGAGTGGAGAAGATGCTTTGAAAAACGGATTAATTGATGGATTTGGAGGATTAAAAAAAGCTATTGAAATAGCTTCTGAAATGGCAAAATTGGATAATTATCGGATTATTGAATTGCCAAAACAAGAAGAACCTCTTGAGATTATATTAAAAGATTTAACCGGTGATGCAAAAACAAAATTATTGAAAGCTGAATTGGGAGATGATTATAAATATTATAAAGAGTTTAAAAATTTAATTAATTTTCAGGGAGTTCAGGCAAGAATCCCTTTTGAGTTAATTGATGAATAATGTAAATTATATGCCTGAAAATTTTAAAAAACATTTCATTCTTTTTCCTTTTGCAATTTTTTATTGGTTAATTGTTGTAATCCGAAATATACTTTTCGATTGGCAAATTTTAAGTGAAAAAGAATTTAAAACTCCAATAATTTCTGTTGGAAATATTACTGTTGGTGGTACCGGAAAAACTCCTCATGTAGAATATTTAATTCGTATGTTAAGAAAAGAGTTTGATATTGCCACGTTAAGCAGGGGATATAAAAGAAAAACCAGGGGGTTTATTTTGTCAAGTATCGATTGCAAACCAGATGAAATAGGTGATGAACCTTGCCAGTTAAAAAAGAAATTTCCTGATACTCATATCGCTGTTGCCGAAAACCGTGTTAGTGGAATTGAAAAGTTGAAGAAAAAAATTGAGTCTCTTGAGATCATTTTACTCGATGATGCTTACCAACACCGATATGTTAAACCAGGCATTTCTATCCTGCTTATAGATTTTAACCGGATTATTACAAAAGATTATATTTTACCTGTTGGAAGGTTAAGGGAACCAGCCCACGAAATGCACCGTGCCAATATAATTATTGTCACGAAGTGTCCGGAAAAATTAAAACCAATTGAAAAACGGATCATTCAAAAAGAGATAAATCCTTTTCCATACCAAAACCTTTATCTTTCGACCTTTTCATATCATGCAATTGAGCCAGTATTTCCGAATACAACCAATGAACTGGAGTTTGAAAAACCAAGTTTTCAAAACCATACCGTCTTACTTATCACAGGAATAGCCGATTCCTCTCAATTAAAAAAATATATATCTGGTTTTACTGATCAAATTATTGAAATAAAGTATCCCGATCATCACTCTTTTACAAAAAAGGATGTCGATGTGATTACTCAGTCATACCGCTCAATTTATGAGCAGAATAAAATTATTCTTACTACAGAAAAAGATGCCATTAGAATAAAAAATACGAATGGTTTTCCTGAAGAGATTGAAAATAACATGTTTTTTATTCCAATCCAGGTGAAGTTTTTATTTAACGAACAGGATGAATTCATTTCTCAAATTTTGAATTATGTACGAAAAAATAAAAAACACAGCAATATACCTCCAAAATAAATGTAACATAAAACCAAAAGTTGGAATAGTTCTCGGTACAGGTTTGGGTGACATGGTGAAAGAAATTGATATTGAGCAAACTATTGACTATGAAAATATTGTTGATTTTCCAGTATCTACTGTAGTAAGTCATCATGGTAAATTAATTTTCGGAAAAATAAATGGCACTCCCATTATTGCCATGCAAGGGCGTTTTCACTATTATGAAGGGTATATACCACAACAAATTACATTCCCAATCAGGGTAATGAAATTATTAGGTATTGAATATCTATTTTTATCGAATGCTTGCGGCGGAGTGAATCCCAATTACGAAATTGGTGATTTAATGATTATTGATGATCATATCAATTTAATCCCCTCTCCGCTAATTGGACCAAACATTAAGGAATTCGGACCCAGATTTCCCGATATGAGTGAAGCATATGACAAAAATATAATAAAGAAAGCTTTAAAAATTGCAAAAAAAAATAATATAAAAATTCAGCAAGGTTGTTATGTAGCTGTTACCGGACCAACACTTGAGACACCTAAAGAATATGAATATTTCAGGATTATTGGAGGAGATGTAGTAGGAATGTCTACCACCCCAGAAGTAATTGTTGCCAGACACATGGGTATTCCCTGTTTTGCTATTTCAATAGTCACTGATTTAGGGGTTCCGGGTAAAATAGTTGAAGTAACCTTAGATGATGTAAAAAGAGTTGCTGCTGATGCTGAACCAAAAATGACCTTGATAATGAAACAATTAATTTATGAACTTTAAAAAGTAATCAATAACCTGTATTCCGAGATTAGTAAAACCGCTTACAGATCACTGATCACCGATATACTTATTTAACCTGTCCCCCATTTGTAGATTTTTCTATCGGACTAACTAAAGTTAATTTTCCGTCAGGATCTTCAGCCATTAATATCATACCTTGTGATTCGATACCCCGAAGTTTTCTAGGTTCAAGATTTACTAAAATAGTCACTTGTTTTCCAACCATATCTTCCGGTTTATAATATTCGGCTATTCCAGATACAACTGTTCTTTTATCAATACCTGTATCAAGTATTAATTTCATTAATTTGTCCGTTTTGGGTACCCGCTCGGCTTCAATTACAGTACCGACACGAATATCCATTTTCATGAAATCATCATAACTTATTAACTCTTTCTGAGGGTTCATATCAATTGTATTTGAAGTATTTATATTTTTTGTTTTAAGTAACTTTTCTACCTGAAATTGGATAGCTTCATCTTCAACCTTAGCAAATAATAATGATGGTTCATTAAGTATATGACCTGGTTTAAGATTATTTGAATGAATTAAATCTTCCCAATTTAAATTTTCAATATTTAAAAAATCTCTCAATTTTACAGAACTGTTTGGTAAAAACGGTTCAAGAATTATGGATAGGTTTACACATATTTGCAGTGAAATATGCAAAATAGTTTTTACTCGTTCCTCGTCGGTTTTTATCAATATCCAGGGTTCTGTATCGGCCAGATATTTATTTCCTAATCTTGCCATATTCATGGCTTCTCTTAATCCATCCCGAAACCTAAAGTTTTCCAGGGCATCTTCCACTTTGCTTTTAAAAGAAATCAGCTCTTTCAATGTTTCTTTATCAAAATCAGAAAGATGGCCAATTTCAGGAACTTTTCCATTAAAATATTTTTGCGTTAATACTAGTGATCTGTTTACAAAATTTCCTAAAATGGCTACTAATTCATTATTATTTCTTGCTTGAAAATCTTTCCACGTAAAATCATTATCCTTAGTTTCAGGCATATTTGCAGTAAGTGTATATCGAAGCACATCCTGCGAATCTTTAAACTCTTCAAGATATTCATGTAACCAAACAGCCCAGTTTCTTGATGTAGAAATTTTATCCCCTTCCAGATTTAAAAATTCATTGGCCGGAACATTATCAGGTAAAATATAACTTCCTTCGGCTTTAAGCATTACCGGGAATACAATACAATGAAAAACAATATTATCCTTTCCGATAAAATGGATTAATCTAGAATCCTCATCTTTCCAGTATTTCTCCCAATCTTTTGTGTATTCTTTTGTAGCTGAAATATATCCAATAGGGGCATCAAACCAAACATATAACACTTTACTACATGCCCCTTCTACAGGTACAGAAACTCCCCAGTCCAAATCCCTGCTTACGGCTCTTGGTTGCAAACCCTGATCAAGCCAAGATTTACATTGCCCGTACACATTCGGTTTCCATTCTTTATGGTCTTTTAAAATCCATTTTTCTAAAAATCCCTGGTATTTATCCAGGGGTAAGTACCAGTGCTTGGTCTCTTTTAAAACCGGACTAGTTCCGCTAATAGTTGATTTTGGATTTATTAGATCAAGCGGACTCAGCGAAGTCCCGCATTTTTCACATTGGTCACCATAAGCGGCATCGTTTTGACAATGCGGACAAGTACCAGTTATATATCGATCAGCTAAAAATTGCTGCGCTTCTTCATCAAAATATTGTTCAGAAGTCTTCTCTATAAATTCACCTTTTTGGTACAATGTTTTAAAAAAATCAGAAGACGTTTTATGATGAACATCAGCTGAAGTTCTTGAATAGGTATTAAAAGAAATTCCAAAATCAGCAAATGATTTTTTAATTATTTCATGAAAACGGTTTACAATATCCTGTGGATTTACCCCTTCCTGTCTTGCTTTTAAGGTAATAGGAACTCCATGCTCGTCTGATCCGCAAACGAAAACCACATCTTTGCCCCTTAATCGTAGATATCTTACGTAAATATCAGCCGGGATATAAACCCCCGCGAGGTGTCCTATATGAATCGGCCCGTTTGCATAAGGAAGGGCGGCAGTTATCATATATCTTTTAAAGTCTTTCATTTTAAAAAAATAATCCGTAAATTCAAGAATATTAGCAAGCTTTTTTAACTTAGCGCAAAGATAATTCAAAAATTGTGATTATAAATTTTATAAATATTTAAATGAGTCAATTCATTACCCCACCCTTTTTGAAGCATGGTGATAAAATTGGAATAGTTTCTCCTGCTGGCCGAATTGAAAAAAAATCGATTGATAATGCTGTTGATATTTTCAAATCATGGGGATTAGATGTTATAATTGGTAAACATGCACTGAATATAAAAAATCAATTTGCCGGAACAGATGACGAAAGAGCTGCTGATTTTCAAGCCATGCTTGATGATGAATCCATAAAAGCGATTATTTGTTCAAGAGGAGGTTATGGGTCAATTCGAATAATTAATAAACTGGATTTTACGAATTTTCTTAAAAATCCTAAATGGGTAGTCGGTTATAGTGATATAACTGTGTTTCATACATTCTTATCTAACCATCATATAAAAAGTATTCATGGGCCAATGCCAAAAAGTTTTCCTACGAATGATCCTGATGATGAATCCATAAATTCATTACAAGATGCTCTTTTTGGTAAAAGTATTTCATTTAGGTTAACAAGTCATATTTTTAATAAAGAAGGAAATATAAGGGCACAACTAAAGGGAGGAAATTTATCTATTATCCATTCTTTACATGCTACTCCTTTTGAATTAGATACACAATCAAGCATTTTATTCATTGAGGATATTGGAGAGCATCATTACAAAATTGACCGCATGCTTGAAAATTTACAACTATCAGGAAAACTTGAAAAGCTTAAAGGTATAATTGCTGGACAATTTACTAATATAAAAGATACACCAGCTGATTTCGGACAAACTGTTTATGAAATTATTGAAGATAAAACTAAAAATTATAACTATCCTGTAATATTTAATTTACAGGCAGGCCATGAGAGGCCTAACCATGCATTGATTTTAGGAAATGAAATAGAGTTGTCGGCCAATAGTGATGAAGTATTAATTGATTTTCTTTAAACTAAATGGGGCAAACTCCACCTTATATCTATCTTATTTTTATAGCCATTATTACATTCTGGTTTTTAAAAAAATCTATACTCTTCCAAAATTTTCAAAGTTTATTTATTAGCAAACAAAGAAGGCAAGAACTACATATCTTCTTTAACAAATTTTTTATCTACTATAATCAATTGCCAGAAAAATTGAAATCTCGCTTTCTTTATAGAGTTCATGATTTGAATAACTTCATTTCAATAACTGGCAAACAAAATTTTAAGGTTACGGATGAAGTAAAACTTTTTGTAGTTGCAGCACAAGTGCAGCTTACTTTTGGATATAAAAAATACTTTTTATCACATTTTCGAAATGTATTAATATATCCCGATTCTTATCTTAATATTATTACAGGCAGTATGCACGATGGGGAAGTGAATCCAAGAGGGGCAATCGTTTTATCCTGGAAAAAATTTCTAAAAGGATATGCCATCCCCGATGATAAAATAAATCTTGGTCTTCATGAAATGGCACATGCGTTAATGCACACAATAATTCGTTCCGATCAGCATGAAGCCGGACTGGATTATTATTTAAAAAAAATAATAAAGATTTCCCAACCTGAAATACAAAAAATTAGATCGCATGAAACACAATTTTTTAGAGAATACGCCGGGACTAATGTATTTGAATTTTTTGCAGTGGCTATTGAATATTTTTTTGAAGATCCTCAAGGATTAAAAAAAGAATTACCCGAATTATATATTCATTTAACTAAACTACTAAAACAAGATCCTGTAAACAAAATATATGTGATGAAATTTCTTGATTTATATAAAGCTTAAAATACTTACAAATTTTTATTCTACAGCACTTACAATTGCTTTAATAATATTTGGATATACTTGATCACCTGTAGCACGGTTAAAAATACCAAAACCATGATTTCCTGTGCCGCCATTATCCCAGTAAAAAGGCACTATACTATGGTTTATTATAGATTTTGTAATGTATTCATTATAATACTCCCGATATGGTTCTGATTCACCACTTCGATATATTGCCCCATACTCACCTAAAATCACTGCAACACCTTGATCAACAAAATTAGTTTTCATTTTATTAAACTGATCATCTGCATATGATTCATCTCCCCAACCTGCAGTCTTTGAAGCATCAGCATTTTCGCCCCATTGGGTGACATTACTGTTTGTATTTAATGCAAAATCATATGGGTCATAATAATGAACCTCCATCATTAAACGGTTCTCAATAACATCTAAAGGAATTTTATTAAAACTCACAGTGCTATTTATATTAGTATTAAATCCCTGGATAACTATATGCCTATAGGCATTACGACCACCTGTAGCACGAACAGTTTCAACAAAAATTTGATTAAATCCGTTTTGAACTGTATAATATTCTTCTGTAGGAGTACCATAATCTCCTTCTACCATAACCTCATTTGTGCCTGCAAATAAAAGATGATCGTTGTAATCTCTAAAATAAGTAGCAATTTGTTTCCACATCATAGCTAAACGATTATCTACATATTCCTCAGCATCATATGTTGGTTGCATCCAACCACCGTCCCAATGAATGTTAATTATAGCATACATTTCATTATTTAAAACATAGTTTACAACTTCTTCAACCCGTTCCATAAAGCTTGTTTCAATAGTAAAATTCTCAATATTTGAGAAGTGACTACTCCAAGCAACTGGAATTCTAATAGCATTAAAACCAGCTGCCTTAACTGAATCAATTAATCGTTGGCTTATCAAAGGATTTCCCCAAGATGTTTCACCGCCGGTGGCTTCGAGTGAATTTCCAACATTCCAGCCTACTCCCATTTCTTTTGATAATTCAATACAAGTTAAGTCTCTCATATCTGTATTATCTGGAGTAACCTCAAATGCAAACCCTTTCTGTATAACATTAACTGATCTTGAAATTATATTTGTTGAAATAATAACTGTTGTATTCCTGTCATCAGCACTTCCTTCTACATGTACATTTGAACTAGCATTAAACTGCAATACTTGTTTTCCTCCAACAGTTTGTTCAGTTACTTCACACCAATCAGATGGATTATTAATCGTCCATTGCAGATTACTGGATATTTCGACATTTATTATTCCTCCAAGAGCGCCAAAATCTATTGATAAATTTGAAAGAGTAAGAAACAACCCTTGTTGGGTAACTTCAACTTTTTTTGTTGTATTCCCAACAGTAAATATTAAGGTTGTTGAACGTCCCAGGGTGTCTTCATTAGCCTGAGCTGTTAATATGACTGTACTATTGGTATTTGAAGATTGTACGGATTCAGTTAACCAGTCAGATGAATTTGTAACAGACCATTCAACATCGCTGGTAACTTCAATTTCACTTGTGCCTCCTTCAACACCAAACTCTACCAAATTTGTTGAAAGAGAAAAAGAGAAAAGTTGTTCTCCCTCTTGAGAAATCAATAATTCTTTAGTAATATCCCCGGCTGTAATAATAATGGTAGTTGCACGAGGAATACTATCCTTATTTGCCTGAGCAGTAAAAGTAACAACTGCATTGCCAGTTGATGAATTGAACGACTGGGTACACCAGTCCGATATATTTGAAATAACCCATTCTTCATTACAAATTATCTTTACATCAATTGCACCTCCTTCTGCACTAAAATCTATTGATGCTGGTGTAATTTCCAGGTTTACAGGATCTTCTTTTTTACAAGAAATAAAATATAGAAAAACAATACTAAAAAATAATATAAATAATGATTGGAAATTTAATTTTTTCATAATCAAACAATTTTTGAGCCGCGAAATTTAATTATTAATAATTAATATTTACAGATGTTTTTATATCAATATAGTCTCATATAATAACTATAATATTAAATTTCAAATAAAAATAGGAATACAACTTTCTAAATCGAAAATTAATACACTTTTCTTTAGCAAAGGGTAATAAAAAATTTAATTTATTTTTTTTAAAGTTTGTTTAATTATTAATAATTCGGAATATAAATTATATAGCCCTTAAAATAAAAGTCAAACAAATGATTAACATTAATTTATTTATGTTCACAATATTTTTTATAATAAAATACTATGGTTTAAAAAAGCTATATATTTAACCAACTTTTTATATCAAAAAATGTATAAGTCTGTTCGCATATAATGCAGTAGAAATTAACTAATTATAAAATTTATCAATTAACAATGACCTAACAAAAAAATGAAAGTAAAATCTCCATCCAGACAAATCTCCGAGAGAAAGCCTGGCAAAACAAAAGGTCCGGTCGCCAACCTTGAGCATCACCTAAATCCAGAATGGTGGAAAATGATTTTCAACTCCATGTATTTAAAGACAGACGCAGATGTTGTAGAAGATAATCTCATAACAGAAAGTGAAGTCACTATGTTTTCCCAAATTCTTGGCATAAAAGAAGGGAATTCATTACTAGATTTGGCATGCGGGCAAGGTCGTCATCTAATTGAATTTTCTCAAAGAGGAAAATATAATCTTTCTGGATTGGATAGATCGCGATACCTTATTCAACGAGCAAAAAACATATCAAAAAAAAGAGGATTATCCATTAACTTTAAAGAAGGAGATGCTCGAAAACTTCCTTATGCTACCGATTCATTTGATTTTGTTACTATTTTAGGCAATAGCTTTGGATATTTTGAAACTAGTGATGATGACATCAAAATTTTAAAAGAAATTTTCAGGGTACTCAAACCTGACGGTAAAATATTGATGGATGTAGCTGATGGTAGTTTTTTAAAAGATAATTATACACCGAGAAGCTGGGAGTGGATTGATAAAAAACATTTTGTTTGCAGGGAAAGATCTCTGGCTTCTGATAATGAACGGTTAATCTCAAGGGAAGTGATTACACATACTGAGAAAGGCGTAATTGTTGACCAGTTTTATGCAGAACGTCTGTATTCTAAAGAACAATTAACAAAACTTATTTCCCAGGTTGGCTTTAAAAATACTACTTTTCATGGCAATTTAAATGTTGATTCTGTTCGTAATCAGGATTTAGGAATGATGCAAACCAGGTTTATACTTACTGCAATTGCAATAAAAGAATGGACTCCGAAAAAAAGTAAGAAAGACATAAAAAGTGTTGTAGTATTAATGGGTGACCCAACGCTTAATGATGTTATTAAACCAGATTCAAAATTCGATTCTGACGATTTCGAAACCATTGATAAACTAAAAATTGCATTAAGCAAATTAGATAACTATAAATTCAATTATTTAAGCTCACATCATTCATTAATTTCCGATTTACAAAAACAGCAGGATAAGATTGATTTAGTTTTAAACCTTTGCGATGAAGGTTTTAACAACCTGGCTGAAAAGGAATTACATGTACCTGCACTACTGGAAATGATGAAATTACCCTACACCGGATCCAATCCTCAAACATTAGCTTACTGTTACGACAAGTCTTTAATAAGGGGTATTGCAACAGAAATTGGTGTGCCGGTTGCTGATGCTTTTGTTATTACTGCCGATGAAAATTTATTTGAATTAAATATACCTTTTCCAGTAATAGCTAAGCCAAATTTTGGAGATTCAAGTTTTGGAATCACACAAAAAAATGTGGCTTATAATGTTGAACAATTAGCTGATGCTATCCTTAGGATTAGAAAGCAATTTGGCTATACCAAACCAATATTGGTTGAAGAATTTTTAACCGGTGCAGAACTCACAATTGGTATAATTGGAAATACTGAAAACTATACAATCCTCCCTGTAATAGAAGAAGATTATTCTGATCTACCTAAAGGACTGCCCAAAATTTGTGGTTATGAAGCAAAATGGCTTACAGATTCACCCTATATGAAAGCGCTAAAATCAATAAAAGCCAATCTTCCTCAAGAAACCGAGCAACAAATTATCAATTATAGTTTAAAACTAGTTGAACGATTAGATTGCAGGGATTATACAAGATTTGACTGGAGATTAAATGTACAGGGAGAACCAAAATTACTTGAAGTAAATCCAAACCCAGGATGGTGTTGGGATGGACACATGGCAAAAATGTGCGAAATTGGTGATATCAATTACTCACAAATGTTAGAATCTATTTTAAATGCTGCAGAATTACGCAATAATCCAGTAAGCGGTCCAAACGGACATCATCAATAATTGCATTTCTCATATTTGAAAACATTATTTAATAATCCTGTCAGAATGAAATACTAAATTTCGTTCTGATAGGAAAAATAGAAAATCGGGTTGACTTAATACTTATTGAATTATTTTTAAAATATAATTTAGGTTAATATTTCTCAAATACCATTGTAATATCCCTGTTTCCCCACGAAGATTTTGAGGTATGATGTATATAAAGGTGTTTATCTTTATCCCCATAGTACCAGGACTCATCTGTAATCATTTCAGATGTTCGGTTTCCCCAATTAAAACTAACCTTTGATTTAATAACAAGCGTATCCCCCATTTCGGTAAAACTGGCCGTGGTAATTTTTGGTGAATTCCAAAATTCAGATTTCATCTCTGTACCATCCAATAAAAAGATTTCTTCTGTGATTTCATCGTCAGTCCATTCTAATACAATTGTTTTTTTAACTTTTAATTCCTCAATGTTTTGCGATATTTTTAACTGATATGGCAATTGGCTGGCTCCTTTATTATCCAATTTGCTCATTTCTTCTTTAAAAATCCAATCACCTGAAAAATTAACTTTTTCAGTATTTTTTACTGAAAGTTTAGGTAATCCGCAAACTTCTCTATATTTGGAAATTAACTCTTTATAAGTACTGTCTTCACGAAATAGTACACGAGGGTCATTAATATAAACTTCATACTGTTTCTTTAATGTGTTTCGCACCATACCTGACCAAGTAACCCAATAACCCCATTTTGGTTGCTCATCAAGAATGTCTAGTGCAGGCGGATTTCCAACTTCTCCCAAAACAATAGGTTTACTTTTTGCTAACACTAATAAACTATCATAATAATCTTTATTAAAATCACTTCCATATACATCCAAAGCCAAAATATCTACATAATCATCTCCTGGATAGTAATGCGAATAATTCATACCAGGATTATGAACTCGATCAACGCTCCACATCCAAATTAGATTATTTAATTTATGATAATTTTCTAACCGATCGAATAATTGTCTATAAAGCATTTTTGTGCCATATTCTCCATGTCGGGCGCCCCACCAAAACCAATCACCGTTCATTTCATGATATGGCCGCCAAAGAATTGGCACTTTCGCATTTTGAAGCGTTTTAAGATAAAAAGCAATTGTATCAACTTGTGCGCACCACTTTTTATATAGTTCTGTACCTGGTGTTAAAACATCAATAAATTGCTGATCGAGTAATTTACCCTGAACACTTTTTAATTCATTTGTATCAGCATCTGGTAAAGGACGAAAAGTTATCGGTTCGTTCGAAGTTGGCGGTACCGCATGCCAGCAGATGGTTATTATTGATCCCAACTGATGTTGTCTGATTACTTCCTTAACAATTTCTGGTCTGGCAAGGTAATTATCTTTATCACCATCTTCAGAAAAACCCCAGTCGGTACTATATATAACAGGAGTTCTTCCAATATATTCAGCAGCAAATTGAGTATTTCTATCTTTTACATTTGGATAATTATGTTGACCTGTTAAAATATATTTTCCTGAAATAGTATAAAAAACTTCAAGCAACGCTTTTGCTTCAGCTGAAGCTTTTGGAGTTACTGGATCTTTGCTTTTAGCAATTACATTTAATTCAATACTTGATAATAATATGTAAACACCTATCCATAAAATATTTTTTCGTTTCATAAGCAGTGGTTTTCTTTGAAGTTTAATAAAAGTATAAAAATATAAATAAAACTGCTTTATAAAAACGTTAATTATGGATCATCATTAATAAATCGCTGATAATTTGATTATTGTTTACCAAATCCTTTTATATAGTCTTTTCTTTTAATGTTTTATTAAATAATGCATAAATACCTATTATAAAAAAGCAGAGCAATGGCAGAATATACGAAAGATTTACACCAATCATATCAATAAGTGCACCTTGAAGTGGCGTAATTAAAGCCCCACCAAGTATTGCCATAATCAAGCCCGATGAACCAACTTTTGTTTCTTCATCATCCAACCCTTCACTTCCCATACCAAAAATAGTAGGGAACATTAGTGACATAAATGCCGAGATACCAATTAATGAATAAACTCCTATGAGACCTCCAATAAATATTACACTAAGCGATAACAATCCGGCCATTATTGCAGCCACAAGTAACAGTGAATGATCCTTATACTTTTTCATCAATGCAGTGAAGATCCATCTAGAAGCACCAAATAATACTAAAGCTCCAGTATGGTATTGAAGGGCAACCTCAGGAGTTACATGTAAATGTTCTGGTATATAAAAATTTGTATAAGTCCAGACCGTAATTTGTGCTCCAACATAGAAAAACTGGGCAACCACAGCAAAAACATAATTCTTGTTTTTGAAAAGTTTTTTAAAGGTATGAAAAATATGAATATCAGAATTGGTATCTGACATTCGTGGCATTTTTGTCAAGGCAATCAGAATCCAAACAACAACCAAAATTATTGCAACTGATAAATATGGGAATATTACAATATTTAGGGTTTCATTAATCTGATCAGGTGCAATGAAAATATTTCCATCACCATCTAGAGGAATGCGTGCCATTATTAAAATCTGGCAAAGCAATATACCAGTAACAGAACCAATTGGGTTAAAAGACTGCGCAAAATTTAATCGCCTTGTAGCTGTTTCTTTAGGTCCTAAAACTAAAATATACGGATTTGCATTTGTCTCAAGTATACCTAAACCGCATGCCAAAATATAATATGATATGCAAAAAAATATAAACTGCTGCAATAAAGTTGATGGATATAACAAAAAGCAACCAAAAGCATAGAGTCCTAATCCTACCAATATTCCTGTCTTATATGAAAATTTTCGGGATATAGCTGCTCCCGGAATTGCCATGCTAAAATATCCAAAATAGAATGCAAATTGTATTAAAGATGCCTGAAAAGTACTAAGTTCCCCAAATATTGCCTTAAAAACCCTGACTAATGGATCGGTAAGATTATTAGCAATTCCCCACCACATAAAACAGCTAGATAAAAGAATAAAAGCCAATATATACTTGCTTTCAAGTAATGCAGTTTTTTTCGATTTAGTATCCATATTTCTTTATTTACATTCAGTTAATTTAAAAATTCTTTCCATTTTTTGCCATTTAACATCGCCCTTATCAAGTCGCTGCTGATACTTATCCATGAATAATTCCCATTCATTTTGAAGCGGAAGCTTTGAAAGTTTATCCATTTGCACCTCCCAATTAAAATCATCATCAGTATCAACAATCATAAATAACCTGTTTTGCCAAATAAATATTTCCATTTCATTTATTCCAATCTCTTTTATCCCTTGAGGAATTTCTTTCCAGATATGATCTGGTGAATGCCATTTCTTATATTCCTCAATTAATTCAGGGTTATTTTTTAAATCAAGAGTAAGACAAGATCGCATATTATTAAAATTAATTTTTTATTCAGGATAAATATAAGTATAATTTCGACAGATAGATTCTATGCCTTCATTTATTGAGTTGAATGTTCCTATTGCAACATGAGCAAATAATGAAGCGCCTAATACTGTAGTTTCCTGTTGATCAGCAATTTTTATTGGAATTCCCAACTGATTAGCCCTCAGCTTATTCCACAATCTATTTTTAGTGCCTCCTCCAACAACAATTAATGATTCTGCTTTAAATTTCCCGGTTTGTTGCAATAAATTCAAACTTTCCTTTGTGTTTAATACGATTGATTCAAGAGCAGAGTGGTAAATTCGTCCACGAGAAGTATGAAGGCCTAAACCTGATATAATTCCACTATTTGTTCCTAAGTCGGTATTAAAATGAATTTTCTCATTTTCAACATTTACTTTAGAAGCTTCATTTATCATAATTTCATAGACTTCATTAGGTTGCTCAACTATTTCTCTGCAATAAAATAAATTTTTAATCCACTCCAATACCCCTGAGGCTAACCATTGTGCTCCTGTATTATATAAACCTGGAATTGCATCCAGTTCATTTGTTAGCCCAGCTTGAAATGTATTTTCGTTTAAATCAACTGTTCTGCTGCGTGTCATGAGAATTTCCCATGTTCCTGAACTTAATACCACTTCATTTTCACCAGCTCCTGATCCGATTAAAGCTAATTGAGTATCATGACCAGTTATTACTACCGGCACTCCATTCCGCAATCCTAGTTCAAGCGCAGCATTTTCTGATATTTTCCCAACCACTGAGCCAGCTTCTGCAATTGTAAAAAAACGATTTGGAATCCCAATTTTGGATAGAATCTCATTAGAAAAAGACCGAGTCTTAATATCTGTTAACATGGAGGTGCCAGCCATAGTAGCATCATTCACCAAATTTCCTGTTAGCTTATTAATAAAAATTGAAGTGATAAATAAAAATCCTTCCATTTCATCGATACACTTTGGTTTATTTTCCTTCAGCCAAATTAGTGTGTTAATAGTGTTAAAACTAAATTTGTTAATGCCACTTAATCCGTAAAGTCGAATCATTGAAATGTATTTTTCAATATTTTCCATAATTGGAACAGTCCTTTGACATTGCCAGGAAATAACTGGATATAATAAATTTCCACAGTTATCGACCGGAGCACCATTAACTCCAAATGTTGTAACTGTTACCGCTTTTATTTGTTCAGGATCAACTTCTTTTAAAATGGCATTGGTACAAGTGCGAAACTTTTTCCATATTTCATCTATATCCCAAATAAGGCCTGTAGGATAAAGAGGATCAGGTTGTGTAGTGTTTGGCAATGAATGCATGGCTGCAATCTCACCTTTCTCATTAACAGCAACCACCCTTACATTTGTGGCCCCACAATCAAAAACGATGACTAAATTATCTTTCATTATCGATATAATGGACCATAATTTTTACATGCCCTATAATCAGAACCTTCGCTTTCCATACCAAACATACTCCATGCAGATGGGCGATAAACCATATCATCAGGAATATTGTGCATATTTACCGGAATACGAAGTATTGATGCCAGGGTTATTAAATCAGCACCTATATGTCCATAGCTTGAAGCGCAATGGTTTGCCCCCCAATTGGCCATTACTGAATATACATCTTTAAAAGCTCCTATTCCTGTTAGTCGTGGAGCAAACCAGGTTGTTGGCCAGCTTGGATTTGTTCTATCAGCTAATTTTTTATTTACTTCCTCAGGTAAATCAACCGTATATCCTTCAGCTAATTGTAATACAGGTCCTATTCCTTTAACAAGATTAATACGTGATACTGTAATTGGCATTGCTCCTCGAGTAAGAAACTCAGAAGAAAAGCCTCCACCCGGAAAATACTCCTTGATAGCCGGACACCATGTTGTGGCCTTTAAACATTTATCGGCTTCAGCTTTAGTTATTTCCCAATATGGCTTTACTGCAGGTTTACCATCAATTTCCTGCTGCCCTGAAAAATCAAGAGCTGATGCTCCAGAATTTATTAAATGAATCAACCCATTAGCTGCCATACCATATGGTTTCGCTCCTGTTACACGTTCCATTGCATTAGGGCTCCAATATGTCCGTATATCAGAAAACATCTGAGCTGTATTTGTTAATAAATATCCAAATAACATAACAACACCATTTAAGGAATCATTTTCTGTGGCCACTAAATATGAGGTTCGAATTCCATTCCAGTCGAAGGATGAACAAAGAATAGCCTCAAGAAAATCTCCATTGGGCTGGTAATCGGTCCAATGCCTTTGCCCCTGAAAACCAGCTAAAATGGCATTATGTCCTTGCGCTTCTTCCCCATATCCCATTTCTTTCAATTTTGGATTTCCGATCATTAAGTCACGTGCAATTATCGCCATTTTAACAACTTTATCCCAATCTTCATCTTTTTCCTTGCGTGATTTTGCATTATCATTATAGTCAATTCCTTCTTTACAATTTGCTTTCACCCATTTTATTGCATTTTCATATTCTTTTTTATCATATATTTCTTTATCCATTCTTCTTAAGAATTCTGTCAGGTCAATATTCTCATTCCTCATCCCAAGATAATCCTGGAAAAAATTCTCATCAACAATCGAACCAGCTATTCCCATTGAAACTGCTCCCATTGACAGGTATGATTTGCCTCGCATGATAGCTACGGCCAGACCAGCTTTAGCAAATCGAAGTATTTTTTCTTTTACATCTTCAGGAATACCAGTGTCATCAGCATCCTGCACATCCCTTCCATAAATACCAAATGCCGGTAATCCTTTTTGATTATGCCCTGCCAACACAGCGGCGAGATAAACAGCTCCTGGTCTTTCAGTACCGTTAAAACCCCAAATCGCCTTTGGTAAATGTGGATCCATATCCATTGTTTCGCTCCCATAGCACCAGCATGGAGTTACTGTAAATGAAACTCCAACATTCTCCCGATTAAATTTATCCGCACATGCTGCAGCTTCGGCAACACCTCCAATACATGAATCGGCAATAATGCATTCAACATTTTGACCATTTGGATACTTTAAATGATTTGAAATTAATTGTGCGGCAGATTTAGCCATATTCATTGTTTGGGTTTCAAGTGATTCCCTTACTCCACCGAGTCGGCCATCAATTGTTGGCCTGATGCCAATTTTAGGATATTTGTTCAATTTTGTCATAATGAGTTTCTTAAAATTATTTTAGTTGGTAATATTTCTTTTACTTTATCTCCATTCTTAATGAATTGACTTGCCTTTCTCCCCATCTCTCTAAAATCCGTTGAAATTACTGTAATTCCACATGAAACAAATTCATATAAAGGAGAATCATTATAGGCAAGAATTCCAACATTTTTACCTATTTCCAATTCATTTTTTTTGCAGTGCAATAGTATGTTATAAAGATCTCTTTGCCGAAGAATAAAAAATGCATCACCATCTGATACATTCAAATCTTTAGATGATATTATTACATTCCCATTTACTTTATATTCCTGGCAAAACTTTTTAAATGCATGGATGGATATTTCAGGGTGCTGCAACCTGTCGGGATTTATAAAATGAAACATTTTGTATCGTTTAATTTTATCTTTAATTTCAGATAATGAAAAGTAAAGGGCCTCATCAAAATCCTGCCATACATAATTATATTTATCTTTATTAAAATCTTTCCAGTCATTTACCGGTATATCCAGTAATAACAATTTAGCGGGTTCAATTTTATTCAAAACATCAGAAATCTCCATTTTTTTTGTATCAAAATTCATGACAATGTATACGCTATAACGTCCTGCACTTTCAAGAATGACCGTATCAAATAATTTAGAATTATAATGATGAAATACTAAATCAATGGAATATGTTGCATCAAGATTACTTTCAATTTCCCTGTATACAATATCTTTAAACGGACTATAATAATCGAGCACAAGTAAAACTTTTTTTAATTCACAATTCACGAAATAACCTTTTGTTGGGGTTGAGTCAACAATTTTTCTAAGCTTTAATTCGCTATATGCTTTAAAAACGGTATCACGTGAAATACCTAATGCTTTGCTCAGATTATTTACTGAAGGAAGAATATCACCTTCGTTATATCGTGTTTTAATAACGCGTAATAATTCACTTGTAAGTTGCTGTAGCTTAGTTTCTCCGGAATTTGAAATTAAGGAAATATCCATTTCATGTTGAGCATTCATACTGTGCTGTTCTGTGCTGAAGCAAATGTATAAAAAATACTATAAATTGAATACAAATTTTAGTTAAATTGTCTGTAATTAACTGGAATTGTAAAAAGACTATTATCCAGGACTTCCCGCTCAATGCGCTTTACTTCATAACGCGATTTCTCATCTCTTAATACAGTTCTTTCAATCGCCATCATTGGCATAAATCCATCTATGCCCGGAATAAATAAAAAGTAATGTTCTGTTTTATCAGTATAATTAATTAATCGTAATAATTTATCATAAAAGAAAAAATCATCTTTAGCCACCCAATAGGCAATTTCTGTGTTTCTAAGTTTGTTTCTAACCCGCCATTGATTGCATTGATATCCATTTAAATAAATAAAGTTTTCAGATTTAATTATTTCAATATCACTATTTTCTGTTAGAACAAAAGGTTTGGTAATAATTTGTTTGTATAATTTATTTTCAGGATCAAGGGCATAAATTATATTTTTGTCAATATCAATAAGATATGAATTCAGTAACCGCGTATCACTTGAATATTCTTCAACACGTATTTTATTATCTTTAATATGATAAATAATGTAAGTTGTATCATAATATGAAGTTTTAATAATCTGCAGGCTCCCCTCAAAACCATCTGCTTTTAAAAGACTAGATAAAAGCAAATTCGCCAAAACCAGAATAGTAAAAAACCTTACCATGTTAGTAAAATTTTTAAATCCCATACTCAATTTTCCAATTTATTCGTATTTTACAAAAAAATGTTCCAACTTGTGGAATGATATAAGTCACCTAGCAATTACAATATTATACCAATTAATAAAAAAAAACTGAGAATGAAAAATAATATTTCATTTGGAAGTAAAGGAGAACAGATTGCCGAAAAATATCTGCTTAAAAATAAGTATACTATCCTGCATAAAAACTGGCATTTCAGGCATAAAGAAATTGATTTGGTATGCAAAAAAAATAATGAAATTATTTTTGTGGAAGTAAAAACCAGGAACAACGATTATTTTGAAAACCCAAAAGATGCTGTTACCCGAAAAAAACAAAAACATATTATTGAAGCAGCCAATGCTTATATTGAAAAATATGATATTCATTTTGAGGCAAGATTTGATATTATTTCAATAGTACTAAATAATGCAACTCCCGAAATTGAGCACATTGAAGATGCTTTTAATACAATTATATAAATATCATCATGAATATTGAAGAATTGCGTGAATATTGCATCGCTAAAAAAGGGGCTACAGAAGAATTTCCTTTTGATGATGTAACCTTAGTGTTTAAAGTAGGAAATAAAATGTTTGCCTTAACAAGTTTAGATGAAGAGTTACGTGTAAATTTAAAATGCGAACCGGGTAAAGCGATTGAATTACGAGAAAATTATTCTTATGTTATCCCAGGCTATCATATGAATAAAAAGCATTGGAATACCATTTTAATAACCGAAGAATCGAATGATAAGTTAATTTATTCATGGATTGATGATTCATATGATTTAGTGGTGGAAAGTTTGACAAAAAAAGAAAAGGAAAAGTTAATGGCTAAATAATTCTGCTACTATTATCTACTAAAAAAGAAAAATAAAAAAGTCTGATTAAAATTTATCTGCTACTTATTGATTTTAAAATTATTTTATTTTAATTTTATATCATTATTAGAAATGATAGATATAGGTAAATTAACCGTTATGAAAAAAATAATTACTATATTATTTCTTGTATTATCCATACATCTATTTTCACAAGAATACACCTATCATCCCTTTCCTGTTTTTGAAGATAAGCCCATATGGGTAATAAGAGAAACAGATGCAAACTTATTATATACTTTTAGTATTATATGTATTTATATACAAAAGGATTCAATTATTAATGATGAAGTTTATAATAAAGTTAAATTTAATCAATATGATGGTGATAAATATGATTCATCCAACCTTATTTTATCAGGAATATTAGGTTATTACAGGGTTGATGAGAGTCGGGAAAAAGTTTTTTTTAAAGATGATATTATGGGAGATGAATATTTAATTTATGATTTTACTATTTTAGAAGGTACTACTTTTTATATTGGTAAAAATAACACAAGATGTGTTGTTGAAGATATTGATACTTTTACAAA
>CAZBZX010000012.1:0-26402 GCA_964496465.1 uncultured Bacteroidales bacterium | reverse complement strand
TATGGCCATTTTTTTTATTAATAATCAAAATTCCATGAATATGATCGGGCATTATTATGAATTCGTCCAATTCAATAAAAGGAAAATGATTAGGTATTTCAATCCAATATTTTTGGACAATTTTTCCAATATCCGATAAAATATTTTTACCGTTTAAAATATTTCCAAAATAAGGTTCGCGGTTTTGTGTATTTATTGTAATAAAATAATACCCATTCGAACCATAATCCCATTTTTTTAAAC
Source organism: uncultured Bacteroidales bacterium (assembly GCA_964496465.1). Taxonomy (GTDB): domain Bacteria; phylum Bacteroidota; class Bacteroidia; order Bacteroidales; family CAYFUP01; genus CAZBZX01. The sequence continues at coordinate 26,159 of CAZBZX010000012.1, read as the reverse complement.
GGGTAGATTGAATCCGATATTTATTTTTAAATTTTTCTGTCATCAATCTTAATTTATATGATCACCTTATTTCAATATTGGCATTCACCAGTTTATTTATCTGAATGGCATTATTGTCAAAATCCCGTAATGCCGAATTATCGTTAATGATAATCTGTGCATCTCCTGCGGAAAGAGCCTTAAATTGCAAACGGATAATTTGTTTTAAATCACTGCTTCCGGCGTCTCCTTCAAACCTCACAACGTTTATTTCAGTTAATCCATTTGCATTGGCTTCGCTCAAAGGAGTTGAGATAAAAACACGGTTACCTTCAACTGTGCTAATCATACTCGGCAGGTCTTCCTGATCCACTAATTCTAACATACTTTTGTCGAACCATATATTAACCGATACACCACGAATATTTTCTACATCCTCGAGTGAAACAAAAACATCAAATACACTATTAACTGTAGTTTCAATGCATTGATCTTCCAGAACTATACCAGGCCCATAAATATGATCAATAATAAAATAGCTGGAGGCTTCATTTTCTTGCTCATCCCCATTTTCATAGCGCTCTTTAACATAAAAAGTATAATCACCATCAGTTAAACATGAATAAAGAACACTTTTGCTTTTTGACCATTCTGACCAACTAGGAGAATTTGATAATCTATATGAAAAATATCCTTTTGTATGGCCTTCCCATTCAAAGTATACAGCATTAGTATCAATTATTTTTCCATATGATGGAGCAAAAGTTATAGATACATTTGGTTTAATATAATATCTGTTTTCTGGGTCCAATGGATTATCATAATCAGGTTTAAGGGGCATTTTTTTACAAGCAAAAAAGAATACCATAAAAACCATCAAACCATATGTAATATATCTGATCATGAATTAAAACCTATATTTTATTTGTACTCCCAAACCACCATAAAAGTTTGTTGGTTGAATAGAAAAAAAGTTTTTATTTTTAAATTCCCTGCCAATAATTAATTGCTTTTTACTACCTCCTGATATCATTGCGTCAATTAAATTTATTCCATACAAAGCAGCAAATGAATAAACAAAAATATTCCTGGATTTATCTATTTTTTTTAATTTATCATAGTTAGCGTCCATTTCCTTCCTGGTTTTATCAATATCCTCTATTAATTTCGAGTTTTCATATGCTGTAATTGAGTTATTGTATGTATTTAATGTTTTATTAAATTGCGAATTATAGTAATAAAACATTGCTCCTGCTCCCAGTCCTGTTAACGCATAAATGCCTGCTTTTACCTTTTGGCCGGAGTAAAATTGACCCAATCCCGGTATTACGGCTGACATACCAACTGCTGCAAGCTTTCCCTTATCACTTGTTTGTTTTTCACCTAAATCAATAAAAATGTCTTCGGTAACATTTTCTTTAATAGCAATTTGCCTTTCAATTTTTTTATATTTTTTAGCATCAACAATTAAGGTATAAATACCAATTTGCATTTTCTCAATTCTATTAGCCCCAGTCCAGCTATTAATCATTTTTTCATCTTTATAAAGCTGTACATTAGCATCAATTGGATTAACAGTAAATTGAAGGTTACCTAATTTTGGAAGTAAATTAATAGTTAAAATAGTATCAATGCCACCTCGTATATTTACCATTTTTTTTTCAGTATAATAAAGATTACGTTTTACTTCAACTAAATGATCACCTCCTTCAATTTTTAATTTTTCAAGAGCTCTGTTGCCATCAATAAATACCTGTGCATCGCTGGGAAAAGTATATACACTAATATAGGAGATATTTGTGTAAAGGGTATAATTGAAATTATTTGCAGCTTTATTTATTATAGTTATTTCTTCTTTAACTCCCTCATGGAATTCTTTGCTAAGCTGAAGCTGATATTTACCAGGATATAAAAATAACTGTTTTGGCGTTTGACCTTTATATTCACTATTAATTACTATAGCCGACCCAGTAGGATCGCTTGTGATCGTAACCACTTGAGGTTCTTGCTTATCCATAGTATACGAGAAAAAAATTCTGCCGTCATCAACATTAATTGTATCATTTATAGTGAGAAACCCATCACGTTCAATTTTCAGAGTATGTCTTCCAGGTATAACATTAGCAATATTAGGGCTTTTGGCAATAGTATTATCTAAAGATATCAGTGCATCTTTGGGTTCTGTTTGAATAACTATGGAATATTTTTTATTGGTTGTAATATAAAAAGTGTATACTTTACTTTCTTCAAGTGATATCGGAATATCAAAATTTAAAGGCAAAAATCCTTCTTTATATACATTAAGTCTTTTCTCATCAAAAGAAACATAAACCCAATATTCGGTAAGTACCTTTTTTTGTTCAACAATTCCATTATTTGAACTGAAGGTAATATCACTTAAATCAGTTCTTATTTTAATCAGAGCACATTTTTTATCATTTGCATCCAAAACAGGATTTCTATTGGCTTCAAGATCATTCAGGTCGAGTTGAAATGACTCAATGACAAACTGGGTTGCCTGTGCAGAAAGAAAAATAGGGATACAAATAAAAAGTAAAACCAGATAAATTCTCATGCCTGAAACATTACTAATTCGTCCTAAATCTAAATTAAATCTAATAATTATACAAATATAAGTTCCTTTCTTTCAAAAATATAAAAATCTTTTTATTACTGTTTTTTAAATAAATTATTTATTTTTGGAATAAAGAATTTAAGATGTTGAAGCAATTAATAATTATTCTTATAGCTACTTTTATTTCAGGTAAATGTTTTTCAGTTTCTGTAATAAATGTAACTTCAAAACAAATTGGGCAAACAATTGAGATTTGGTATGATATTACCGGATCAAACGAAGAAGATAGGTTCAATATAGCTTTATTTTGTTCGATTGATGGAGGGAAAACATATTCTCCTGCTTTAATACATGTTGAAGGTGATGTAGGTTATAATCTTGAGGGTGGTTTTGGAAAGAAAATAATATGGAATGTACTAGATGAAATGAATCATTTAATTGCAAAAGAAGTTGTTTTTAAAGTAAGGGTTGATTACCTGCCAGAGGAAGCGCGAAATCTTATTTTCATTAAAGGTGGGGAATTCATGATGGGACGCAGCAATGGTAGTAATGACGAAATCCCTGTCCATGAAGTAATTCTTGAGGATTATTATATAGGAAAATATGAAGTGACTGTAAAAGAGTATAAAAAGTTTTGTGATGAAAGCGACTATTTAATGCCCGATAAAAATTTGGAATGGGGTGATAATCATCCAATAACATTTATTGATTGGTTCGATGCCAATGCATATTGCCAGTGGTTATCCAATAAAACGGGTAAAAAATTCAGGCTCCCTACTGAAGCTGAATGGGAATTTGCAGCCCGGGGAGGGATTAATTCTAATAACTATTTTTATGCTGGAAGTGATAATATTAATGATGTGGGTTGGTATAAAACAAATTCGGAAGGAGTTACGCATAGTAAAGTTGGTAACCTAAGCCCTAATGAGCTAAATATTAATGACATGAGCGGAAATGTTTGGGAATGGTGTTACGACTGGTACAGTGAAAAGTATTACGAACAATCTCCATCTAACAATCCTAAAGGTCCACGAATTGGAACATTAAAAACTGGCAGGGGAGGAAGCTGGCATGATCCTGCAGTCCCTGTTACATACCGTTTTTATATGTCATCAACCGCAGGAAGTAATTTTATGGGCTTCAGAGTTGTGATGGAACCTTAATATTTTGTATATTAGCATCATATAAATTAAATATATATTATTCAAAGATTAAAAACTATACAACCATGAAAACTCCCATTTTCGTTATCATTTTCTTGTTTTTAACAACAGGAAGTATACTCACTCAGGTAGCTGAAGGAGTTAGTGAATCCAAACAATATTCAATCAGTAATTCAGATGATACCAATACTGATAGCACTGCGTTTAGAGGCGATCCTTTAAAAGGATTAAACCTTGGAGATGAAACTAAAACGCTTAAAATTGGTAATTACTATGCTTTAATTATCGGTATTGATAATTATAAAGGAACCTGGAAACAATTAAAAAATGCTGTGAATGACGCAAAAGCGATTGAGAATTCGCTTAGGACTCAGTATAAATTTAATGTGTTTAAAACACTTTATAATGAGGAAGCTACAAGGGTGAATGTTATAAAAGAATTTGAATGGCTTGTGGCAAATGTTAAACCAGAAGATAATGTTTTAATATATTATTCTGGACATGGTGAATATAACCAGGTATTAAATAAGGGATTTTGGGTTCCGGTTGATGCCATGGAAGCTTCAACTTCGCATTATATTTCAAATTCTGATATTCAGACTTTTTTAGGTGGAATACGGTCAAAACATACCTTATTAATATCCGATGCTTGTTTTAGTGGGGATATATTCAGGGGACAAACTTTGGAAATACCTTTTGAGGAGTCGGAAAGATATTATCGGAATATACATAATAAAATATCACGAAAAGCCATTACCTCTGGTGGAGTTGAACCTGTAATGGATGGAGGAAGGGAAGGCCATTCGGTATTCGCTTATTATTTACTTAAGACACTGGATTATAATAATTATGCCTATTTTGATGCGAGCCAGCTATATGAAAATATTAAAATACCTGTTACCAATAACTCTTCTCAATCACCTGAATTTCATCCAATAAAGGATACTGGTGATGAAGGCGGACAGTTTATTTTTTTTAAGAAATGAGGCATAGCCTTATAATTTTCTTATGTTGTTTTTTTTCTTGGGTAAGTTACACTCAGCAGTATAATTTTCAATCATTTGGCATTGATAACGGTTTGCCACAGAGCACTGTTTATGAAATTTTTCAGGATTCCAGGGGATATCTTTGGTTCGGGACTGATGGTGGCGGATTAGCAAAATTTGATGGAAGTAAATTTAAGGTTTACGACAAAAGCTCGGGATTAGCAGGTAATGTTGTTCGTAAAATTATTGAGGATGATGAGGGTAATCTTTGGATTGGTACTGATGAGGGGATTTCAATTTTTAATGGCCAACATTTTTATACGATCAATAAAAAAAATGGGCTTTCATATTTAATTGTTGTATCATTACTTGTTGATAAGAATAGTATAATCTGGGCAGGTACTTCAGGTGGTGGGTTATATCGGATAAAAAAAATTGAGAAAGATTCTTTTGCTGTAAAGTCTTATGGATTAAACAATCGATTAAGCAGTAATTATATTTTTGATATTTATAAAGATAATTTTGATAGGTTGTGGATTGCGACTTTCGGCCTTGGTATAAATGTAATTTCTTTTAAGAAGGATTCTATTATTAAAATTGATTATTTAAATACTAATAATAATCTGCCATCCGATCGATTATTTGATTTTGAAATTTCAGATAATAATTTATTGTGGGTTTCTACATACGATAACGGAGCTTTTTCTATAAAAATAAATAAAGATTTAAGTAAGCCCGATATTAAATTATACAATACTGAAAATTATCTAAAAGATTTTAGGGTATGGAGTATTTTAGCTGAAGAAAAAATTTGGTTTGCCACCGATAAAAGTGGTTTAAATATTCTTGATAAAAAAGGCAATACAAGCTATTTTACAACAAAAAACGGACTCCCAAAAAACCAGGTTGTTAAAGTTTTTAAAGATAATGAAGGATCAATTTGGTTTTCGGTATTTGAAGAAGGAGTTTTTCGATTTATGGGTGACCAATTTATACACATCACAGAAAAAGAAGGACTTATATTTGATGATATCAATAATATTCATTCTCAGGATAACGGAAGTATTTTATTGGCAAGCGATGGTGGAGGTTTATATGAAATATCAGATCAAAATCACCTGTACAATATTAAAAAAGTTGGATGGGGTAAAAGAATTCCAGTGAATTCACTTACTGATATTGAGACCGATTCATACAATAATATCTGGCTGTCTTCCGAAATGGGCGTATTTAAGTATAACTCAGGAAAATTGTCTTTTTTTACTGAAAATACAGGCCTTATAAACAACAGGGTTAATTGTTTACTTAATGATAAAGATAACACACTTTGGTGTGGTACGGTTACAGGTATCAGTAAAATTATAAATGATAAAATATATAATGCCCGTTTAGGTGAAGGTTTAATCAATGAAGTTATGACCATCATACAGGATGAGGCTGGAAATGTTTGGTGCGGGACTCTTAATGGGCTTGTTAAATTTTTCGATAATTTAGTTACCATTTATGATGAAGCTGAAGGATTAAAGGTTAAAAAGATTAATTGCTTGAATGCTGATAAAAATGGAAATATATGGATTGGTACTTTTGGTGGGGGAATATATGTATTTAAAAAAGGCCAGAATACCTTGAAACCAATATCCTTATTTGCAGATGATAGTCTTATAAGTTCAAATAATATTAATTTTCTTGTTTTTGAAGATAATAACACAATATTAGCAGGTACAGATAAAGGTTTAAATAAAGTTATATTTAATGATTCTCTTCACATAAGCCAAATCATGCTATATGATAATTCTAACGGCTTTGCAGGAATTGAAACCAATAGGAATTCAGTAGCTAAAATTGAAAATACCATCTGGATGGGTACTTCTAATGGTATTACGATATATAAGCCTGATGCCATTTCAAATAAATCTTCCCTGCCAATTGTTTATATTACCGGAGTGAAATTGAACCTTGAGGAAATAAATTGGACAGAAAAAAGTAAAGAAACTATGTTATGGTTTAATTTACCTCAAAATCTTGAATTATCATATAAGGACAACCATCTTACAATTTCTTATGTTGGATTGTATTATAGAAATTCTGGTAAAATATTTTATAAATATAGATTAGTAGGATTAGATGATAAATGGTGCAGCCCTACACAGGTGCTCGAAGAACAATACCCTGGTTTACAACCTGGTAAGTACACATTTGAAGTAATCGCCTCAAATGAATTTAATCAATGGACTGAAACCCCTGCACAGTTTATTTTTTATATAAAACCACCATTTTACAGAACTTTCTGGTTTTATCTGTCATGTGTAATATTTAGTATTTTGATTGTAATTTTTTATATTAAATATAGGGAGCGGATTTTAAAACAAGAAAAAGAAATGCTTGAAAAATTAGTAGCTGAAAGAACATGTGAGGTATTAGCTCAAAAAAAAGAAATTGAAAATAAAAACAACCAAATTACGGATAGTATACGGTATGCTAAAAGAATACAAGAGGCATTGTTGCCTACAGAATATGTACTTAAAAAATATGTGAACGAATACTTTATTTTTTATAAACCCAGGGATATTGTTAGTGGCGATTTTTACTGGATGACCAGTATAGAAAAAAAACTTGTGGTTGTTGTTGCAGACTGCACCGGACATGGAGTTCCTGGTGCATTTATGAGCATGTTGGGAATAAGTTATTTGAATGAAATAGTTGGTAAAAATAAAATTACTGATCCTTCTGAAATATTAAACAGGCTTCGTAAAAATGTTATCGATGCCTTAAAGCAAAAAGGACAAGCTGGAGGATCGAAGGACGGAATGGATTTGGCAATATGTACTATAGATTTTTCTGCAAAGAAACTGCAATTTTCCGGGGCTCACAATCCAATATTTTTAATTAGAAATGGAGAACTTTCTGAAATAAAAGCCGATAAAATGCCGGTTGGTTATCATGAATTTATGGAACCTTTTAAAAAAGAAGAGTTTAATATTTTGAAGAATGATCTTATTTATTTATCTTCAGATGGTTATGTTGATCAATTTGGCGGACCAGATGGAAAAAAATTTATGATAAAACATTTTAAAACATTATTGGAAGAAATATCTTCTCAAAACCTCCAACAACAAAAAGAAATATTGGATAACAATTTTACAGCATGGAAGGGTGATAAATTTCAAGTTGATGATATTATAGTAATGGGGCTTAAAATATAAATAAAATCGGATGGAAAGATTGTGATCCTTTTATCTCAAATAATTTCAAACGATTCAACAAGTAATAGTATAAACAAACTAGATGCGGATTTTATAGGGATATTCATGAGTAGTAGAAACCTAACCACCACAATAAAATTTCGCTTACTCCCGAATTTATCACCCTATTTTTACTCCTTTTATTAGTTTTTTAGGGTAATGTTCCCAAAATTGTTTCTCGCAAAATTCGCAAAGATTAAAAACGCAAAAATCGCAAAGAATTACTTTGCGTAATTTGCGTATATCTTAGCGGTCTTTGCGTGAAATACTATAAAAATCAATAATAAAATAGGAGAAACACTTTACTCCCGAATTTCTCTTTATAACAATTAAAACCTAATACCTCCATTTACCCCAATCCACATTTTTACATTATATCCATTTGAAGTAGTAGTATTGAAAAATGAATAAGGGGCAAATCGTTCAAAATCATTAGTTGAATTTCTTGTATCAGTAATTAAAACATTAAATGTTGGTCCTACAAAAAAACTATTGTTTTCGCTAATATCCATACTAAAATTAAACCTGGCTTGACTGAGTGAGTTGTAATTCCATGTAAACCAGTTATTTCTAATATCCCAGTGAATTAAATCAATATTTAAGTTTGATCCATGTGCAATTTTAAATTGTGATCCAACACCATAGCCAAGCCCAAATTTAAAACCGCTAGTAAAGTGGCCTCCAACAGCAAATATGTTATAAAAATGCGGGACACCAATTTTATAGGCAAAATTCATATGTAAAGCATCACTACCCCAAAATTCCCATGTTTTATATCCATTTTTCTTAACAATACTTAAAAATCCAATAGGTATTCCATCAATTGAATCGCAAATATTTAAAAAACTCAATTGTAATCCGTCAACTTTTTTTGCCAAATTTAAAAATCCAGAAATTTGTGCCCCATTAATATTTTCTGCGGTATTTAGGAATCCAGCTACCTGGGCACCTTCAATACTCTCAGCAATATTTAAAAAACCTGCTAATTGCGCTCCATCAATATCACCGGCAGTTAAATTAGCAAACCCACCTATTTCAATTACTTCTGAACTTCCTCCATTAATATTTAAGAAACCTGCACCTTGCAAGCCGTCTAAACCACTAGCATTTAAATTGGCAAAGCCTCCAAGCTGTACACCATTAGAATGTTCGTTTACAATATTTAAAAATCCCGAAATTTGTGCTCCATCAACTTTACCCATTACCAGGTTTGCAAATCCTGCAGCCTGAAATCCATCAGCATCTTTTCTGAGAATATTTGCAAATCCACCAAGCTCAAATCCATCAAACCCACCATTATACCCAGCTAAAATATTTAATGATAATTCATTATAATATTCTCCACTGTTTACCCCATTAGTGCCAATTGGGCTAATAAATGTAACTTGGAAGGGACGATATTCTAAATCTTCATTTTGTGCTATTAGATAGTTATTTATTATTCCACTTATTAAAAATATACCTGCAAGAAAAATTACCCTTTTCATTTTTTTTTATTATTAAGTTTTTATTCATATTTATAATCAATGACAGATAAAAAATAAAAGGGTTGCAAATTAAAATTGAAAATAAATAAATGGTTGTAAATCTGATATTTTGAAATTATAAATAGCAATTACTACTATCACAATAATTACAATTTTTATCATTGTATGTTGCTGAATAAACCATCCCCGGTAATTTTCTTTTAAAGTTGATGGCAACCAGTGTATTATAAATCCAGTAACTAATAAGAAGAAAAAAGTATAATATCCTGAAATGAATTCAGGAATAATTGAAAATTCAAACCTGGTAAATATTTGGGTTAACATATAAGAAACAGTCTCCATGTTATCTGCTCTAAAGAAAAGCCAGGCAAATGTTACCAGGTGGAAAGTTAGGATTATGCCTAATAACCTAGAAAATTTATTTTCAGATTTTTTAGATGGAAATATTGAATTAATAAATTTCTGAATAATAAGTCCAACACCATGAATTCCTCCCCACAAAATAAATTTTAAACTGGCACCATGCCATAAACCACCTAATAACATGGTAATTAATAAATTAATATTTGTTCGGATTTTACTTTTTCTGTTCCCTCCAAGTGGAAAATATAAATAATCCCTTAACCAGGTGGATAAGGATATATGCCATCTATGCCAGAAATCAGTTAAACTCCTGGCTTTATATGGGGAATTGAAATTTAACGGCAACCTGAAACCAAGCAACAAAGCAATACCTATGGCTATATCCGTATATCCCGAGAAATCGCAATAAATTTGGAGCGAATATCCATATAAACCCATTAAATTTTCAAATCCGGAGAAGGAGAGAGGTGATTCAAAAACACGATCAACAAAGTTGATAGAGATATAATCAGAGATCATTATTTTTTTTATTAATCCCTGCATTATTAAAAAAAGAGCTTGTCCGAATTCTTCCTTCGATAGTTTATATTTACTCATTAACTGTGGAACAAATTCAGATGCACGAACAATAGGCCCTGCAACTAATTGAGGGAAGAATGATACATAAAATCCATAGTCAATAATGTTTCTTAAAGGCATCGTTTTATGCCTATACACATCTACTGAATAACTTATTGTTTGAAAAGTGAAAAACGAAATTCCAACGGGTAATATAATATCCGATATATTGAAATGACTTCCAGTAATATTATTTGATAACTGTGCTAAAAGGTCTACTGCTTGAATGTGAGTGTTAAATAAAGTATTAATAATTTCAATGTAGAAATAGGCATATTTATAATAGGATAATAGTCCAAGATTTACAACGATACTAATTATCAGATAAAATTTACGTTTAAAATTATTATTAGATCCATAAATTAGTAAACCTATCGTATAATCAACAATTGTTGAAATAATAAGCAGGAAAAAGAAATAGCCACCGGATTTGTAATAAAAAAATAAGCTTATAATAAAAAGATAGGTATTTCGGGCAGTATTTTTTTTATAAAGGAAGCTGTAAAATAATAATACAATAAGGAAAAATGCCCAAAAATATAAGCGGGTAAAATACAATGGAGAATCTGGTTGATATAAAAATATGTTTTTAATATTTTCCAATTTTGAGTTAATCTGATTTATTGATTATTAATATAGTCATTATACTCATTCATAAGGGATTGATAAAACATTTTTGCAATTAGCTTCGATCCGGTATAAGTAAAATGAGTGAAATCTTTACTTGCTAAAGGGGGATTATGAAAAACCCATGACGGCATAGAATTTTCACCACCCATTGCCAGATAGGTGTCCCAAAATACACAGTTGGCTTTAAAAGTTGCATTTTTTTGAGCCTGCTGTATTTTTTTTATTTGGGGAAATGTTTCAAATTTTCCACTATTATTTTTTGACATGTCTGATATTCCAATAACAATTATTGGAATAGATGGATTTATTTCTTTTAATTTAACCAGTTCATTGTATAATTGCTTTTCATAAAATGTGTAATCATCTTTCATTAATGGAACCAGGTTCACACCAAATTGAAGTATTATTAATTTAACATTTAGGGTTTCATACATTTCAGTTAAGAAGTTCATATCTGTTTGGGAAAAATCCAACCCCTTGCTTCCTCGCAATGGAATATTATCAACAGCAACACCAGATGAATTATCAAGTGAAATAGCATAAATATCAGGACTGTCTTCTCCCTTAAACCTTATAGAAAGTTCTGTTCCAGGCTCTTCGAAATTCCATTCATCAACCTTCAATTTTTTATTTGGCAATAAAATTTCCGCATCATATAATTCTTCATTTTTAAAGATTTCAATAACTAATGGTTTTCTATTAAATCCGTAAAAAAGCCTGCATTTTGAAAATGTTTTTGCATGCAAATAAGCAATATCTGATTTTTTAATATTTATCCAGCTTTCATATACTTCACCATTGTTTGTAAGTTGAGGCGGAGAGAAACGGCTAAAACTCAGCATTATTCCCATACGTTTATGACTGATAGTTTTATTTTTTATATCCTGAACATTGTATCTTTTCCAGTTTTTAGAGATTTCATGCTTTACAGAAAGCACATATTCACTAATAATATTTACCGGAAACATCCCAATTCCTGATCCTCCAAATTTTTTTTGCAATTCATTTCTTATAAATGAAGTAATCCGATCTCCTTCAATTTGCGAATCACCATAATGTAAAATTCGTATTAATTCATTTGAAGTATTTATTGTTTGAAGAGCATTAAAAAATGAATTTAATAATGATAAATCATTATTAGCAAATTCTAATGGAAATGTTTTAGAAGAAGAATATAAAGTGGTTTTTTTTGGCTGAACAGGTTTATGTTTAATTGGAATTTTTGGACTTTTTTGAATATCAAAATCTATAGTATAAAATTGCTTATTATAATTATATACTATCTTGAAAAAACTATTTCTGTCAATATCTGAATGATCCAACATGGCTGTAATATCAGATATATCTTTATAGGTATTTTTATTTTGATTAATTAAGTTTTTTGGTTTTGGAAAGTTGATTGTAATGGCCTTATTAATAGAAATACCACTTTCGGGGAAAAGTATAGAAATTATAAATAGAAAAAAAATGACAATTAATAGAAAGAAGAATATTTTAACAGGTTTCATCCAGTTTAATTATTAATTAGAAAACACCGTATAAAATCCTTCCCATCGTAAAATATATACCTAATCCTATCATATCGTTTGTGGTGGTTATAAATGGACCGGTAGCAATTGCAGGATCAATTTTAAATTTATTTAAAAATAATGGAATTAATGTTCCAAATAAAGCAGCTGTAATAATAACAATAAATAAAGAACAGCTCACTGTTAGCGTTAATGCAAATGAATCGCTAAAGAATAAATTAAAAGCAAATACCAAGCTTGCCAATATTGATCCGTTAATTAATGCCACAAAAAATTCTTTGAGTAATTTTTTTGAAGTGCTTTCAAATCCTAAGTTACCAGATGCAATTGCCTGTACTATAATTGAGGAAGATTGAATACCAACATTTCCTGCCATTGCGCCAATCATTGGAATAAAAAATGCCATATGGGGATTTATTTGAATATCACTTTCGAACCTGCTTATTACTATTGCCACGATAATTCCACCACATAGTCCAATAAATAGCCAGGGAATCCTTGCTTTAGTTAATGTCCATGGCTTATCAGTGATTTCAACATCTTGTGAAATACCTGAGATCATTTGATAATCTTTTTCTGCTTCTTCCCGAATAACGTCTACTATATCATCAATGGTAATTCTACCAACTAAACGGCCTATTGTATCAACAACAGGCAACGCAACTAAATCATATTTATCCATAACATTAGCAACACCATCCGAAGGAGTGTCAACATCAACAGAAATTATATCAGAATTATAGATATTTTTTATGATAGAATTAGCCCGGCTAAGCAGTAATTTTTTTAGTGATAGAGTTCCTTTTAATATTCCATCATTATTTATGACATAAACATAATATACTTCATCAATATCCTGGGCTTGCTTTCGCATTTCTTTCAAACAGGTAGGAATATTCCAGTTTTCGTTAACCGTAATAAGTTCTTTGGCCATTAATCCACCAGCCGTATCCTCATCATAATTTAACAGGTCAACAATATCACCTGCTTGTTCAACATCGCTGATATGTTTTAATATTTCATCTTGCTTTTCTTCCGATAATTCACCAATTACATCAGCTGCATCATCAGAATCCATATTTTCAATAAACTGATGGGCAATTAATTCGCTTGGAAGAACTTCAAGAAATTTTTCTCGCTCATCCTCTTCGAGTTCAATTAAAACATCAGCAGCAATTTCACCTTCGAGTAAAAGATAAAGGTATTTTGCTTCGTTTAAAGTAAGTTCAGTATAAAGCTCAGCAATATCTACAGGGTGAAGTTCTTTAAGAATTTTTTTTGCTGATTTATCGTCATTTTCAGCAATTATAGATTTTATATTTTCGATATATTCTCTTGTTAACTCAATTGGCATAGGCTTTAAATTTAAGGTTAAAAGAATAATATAATTGCCGCAACTTCAAAAATACAATTATTTAGTTAAAGACGATATTATATTTGTAATATTAATAAACTCTGTGTAATGAAGTTGCTCAGGCCTTTTCATATAAATTTCATCGGGTAAAATTCCTTCTCCAAAAATTCTTAAAGAATTACGTAAAGTTTTCCTTCGTTGATTAAATGCAGTTTTTACTATTTTTTTAAATAAGGTTTCATCACAATCTAATTTCTTATTTTCGTTACGAATCAATCTGATAACTCCTGAATTAACTTTAGGCGGAGGATTAAACGAACCTGGTTTTACACTAAATAGATATTCTATATTATAATAAGCTTGTAAAAAAACACTTAAAATGCCGTAATCGCGATTACCCGGAGGTGAAACAATTCGCTTGGCTACTTCTTTCTGGAGCATACAAACTACTTCATCGATTTTATCTTTTTCTTCAAGGATTTTAAAAAATATTTGACTGGAAATATTGTAAGGAAAATTTCCGATAATTGAATATTTTGAAAAAGGAATTCTACTGATATTGAATTTTAAAAAATCTTCAAAGAATATTTTATTTTTTAAATCAGGATAGGTTTGTTTTAAATAATTCACACATTCGTCATCAATTTCGATTAAGTATAAATTATTTTTATGGACTAAATAATGGGTCAAAACTCCCTTTCCAGGCCCAATTTCAAGAATACAGTCAGAAGAATTATTCAAACTGTTTACTATTCGTTCTGCAATTGATTTATCTGTTAAAAAATGCTGGCCTAGATATTTTTTTGGTTTTATATACGACATAGCATTACTTATTTACTTAAATATTTAGTAAATTTCTTCGCAATATCATAAAATTATTCTGAATTTAGAGGATACTAAATGATTTATATATTAATCTTTTCTTCACTAATTACACTGTTATATGTTATAATAATAACTAGCTTTTTAATAGGTTGGGTAAAAACTAAAGCATTTAAGCCAAATCAAATAGAAGCTAAAATACCGGTTTCGATTATTATCCCTTTTAGGAATGAAGGTGAAAATATAGCCAATATTATTCATGATATTATAAATCAATTATATCCGAAAAATCTGATAGATTTAATTCTTGTAAATGATCATTCATCAGACAATAGCCTGGAAATTGCAAATTTATTATGCTTGGAAGAATTAAATTTTAGGGTGTTGGAATTAAAAGATGAAGAAGGTAAAAAAGCCGCGTTGAGATATGGAGTCGAAAATTCACATAATGAATTAATTATTACAACTGATGCAGACTGCAGAATTGGAGAGGAATGGCTTGAAACGATTGTTAGTTTTTATTTGAAATATAAACCTGAAATAATAGTTGGTCCAGTTTTAAATAATACAAACAAAGGATTATTTAATGCATTTCAAAACCTTGAATTTTTAAGTTTAGTTGTATCAACTGCAGGTGCAATTGGAATATCAAAGCCAATTATGGCTAATGGGGCAAATTTAGCATTTAACAAAAAATTGTATAATGAGATTAGCTTAAATGAGAATATTGCTTCCGGTGATGATGTTTATTTGATACATGAGGCAAAAAGAAATTACAGAAGTGGTATAAAATTTCTTAAATCAAATCCTGCTGTAGCAGTAACTAAGCCATCAAAAAATATAAATGAATTTATTCAACAACGAGTTCGCTGGTCATCGAAAACAATTAATTATTCCGATATAGATACATTGATTGTGGCTTGCATTGTCTTTTTAATAAATTTATTAATAATACTTATTTTAGTTACAGGTATATATAATCCTTTTTATCTTATTGTTGCAGCAATAATTTTTTTTATTAAATTAATTGTTGATTTTCCGCTTCTTTATCAAATTACGAGATTTTTTAATCGATTAAACTTGATGAGATATTATTTAATAGTACAAATAATTTATCCTTTTTATATTTTAATTACAGTCTTAACTGGGATTTTTAGTAAGAGAACCTGGAAAGGAAGAATAATTAAATAAAAAAGCTCTTGTTAATTTTAACAAGAGCTAAAGGCTATACTATTTTTAAATCGAAGATTCTTATTGAATGATAATTTTTCTGGTTGTCATCTCATCTCCAAGTTGAACTTTAATATAATAAGAACCCGAAGGGATATTTAATTCAGTTTTCGAAACATCTATAGAATATGATCCAGCACTATAGTCTTGATTAACAATAGTCATTAATTTTTCTCCATTTATACTATATACATCGAAAGAAACTTTGCTGTCATTAATTATTGAGAAATTTAATGTTGCTTTAGAAGCAAATGGATTTGGATAAATATCAAATGCATTATTTACTAAGGTATTACTTATTGAAGTTGGTTGTGCCAATAAATTTAAATCTTCCCGATAAGCAGCCTGATATGATTTTGTAATTTTCGAGTTATTTTCATATCCGTTTTCGATTAAAACTAATAAAGGGAACCTCTCGCTTTCGGCATACCATCGGTAAGTTGTGATGGAAATGTTAAAATCTTTGTTATTAATAGTTTTAATGTAATTTCTTGAAGTTTTCACTCTTAACACATTCTCAACAGTTAAATTGTTAGGAAGAAGCAAAGTGCCGTAACCATCTGCTTCAACTGAGTAAGTTCCATCAATTTCACCTGTAACATTATTTGCTAAATATTCGCCATTATAAGTTCCCGAGAATGAATCGCCAAATCCAAACGGATAACGCATTTTAACAAAAGCTTTATTGTATTTATAAATCATTTTATCATTTACAGATACGCCGTATAATTCTAATGAATTTTTATCCCCACGAAAATAAAATTGATTATTAAACTCATTTAAAACTACATTTGTATTAAGAACTTCATTGTAATTTTTTGAATAAACAGAGTTCTTAACAGTTCCTTCAAAATTTTTTGTCATTTGCAGTTTACTAAAATCCCAAATTTGATTGAATCCAGCTTGTCCAGGATCAACATAATTGGTTAGTTTCATACGGTTAATTTCATCAGCAATTAAACCATGACTTTTATAAGTCATTTCCCACGATTTTGCCTGGATAATTGTATATGTGCTAATTAAAACACAAATAATAAGTCCTGTTTTTTTCATGTTATTCAGTTTTTTACAATTCATTAAACCTACTGTAAATTTAGCAATTATTAACCTATTTAAGAAATTATTTTGTATGAAATAAATTTAAATTAAGAAATATGGGATATAAATGTTGAGTGCAAAATAACTACTTTAAAATGAGCCTGATAACTGTAGAAATGATTAATTACCTAATTCCGAAATAAATTTTATTCTTACTAACCGAATATCTTCTTCACAATAATCCTCTTCTCCCAATTCATTTAAAGCATCTTCGATAGACTCAGTTTCAGCATCTTCAAGAAAATAAGCATAAATTTCTTCTCTTCTATCTTCATCAAGCACCTGATTAATATAATAATCAAGATTAAGTTTTGTGCCAGAATTTATAATCGCTTCAATTTCATCTAATAACTCACTCATGCTTAGATTTTTTGCGTTTGCAATATCGTCAAGTCCCAGTTGTCTGTCTATACTTTGAATAATGTAAACCTTCATTAACGATTTATTTACAACCGATTTAACCACCATATCCTGGGTACGAATTATTTCATTTTCTTCAACGTATTTTTTTATTACTTCAACAAAATCTTTTCCGTAACGCTTTGCTTTACCAGCTCCAACTCCCTGGCAATTTTGCAATTCTTCAATTGTAACAGGATACTGAGTTGCCATGTCTTCTAAAGACGGATCTTGAAATAACACAAATGGAGGGAGGTTTTTTTGCTTAGCGATATGTCTTCGTAGGTCCTTTAAAATTTTAAATAAATTGTTATCAAGGGCACCGCCACCAGTACCTTTTGGCCCATCATCTTCAGGATCAACCGAATCATAGTCATGATCCTGAGTTAGCAGATGTGATTTAGGATTTTTCAGATATTCTCTTCCAAGATCACTTAATTTAAGTACGCCGTAATTTTCAATTTCCTTATCAAGGTAATGAGCAATTAATGATTGCCGGATCACAGCATTCCAGAATTTCGGATCTTTATCTTTGCCCTCACCAAACATTTCAAGCTTGTCATGTTTATATGACCTTACAGCTGCATTTTTAATCCCTGAGAGAATGGTGGCAATATGATCTGCTTTAAATTTTTCTTTTACTTCAAGTATTGTATCTAAGACTTTAATAATATATTCTTTTCCTTCAAATTCTTGTTTCGGATGTAAGCAATTATCGCAGGAACCACAATTTTCTTCAGTATATGTTTCCCCAAAATAATGTAATAACGATCTTCTTCTGCAAACAGCAGATTCGGCGTAGGCCACCATTTCAAGTAATAAGTGTTTACCTATTTCCTGTTCTGCAATAGGTTTACCTTGCATAAATTTTTCAAGTTTTTGAATATCTTTATACCTGTAAAATGTAATGCATTTACCTTCACCACCATCTCTCCCCGATCTGCCTGTTTCCTGGTAGTAACCTTCTAAGCTTTTAGGTATATCATAGTGGATAACATATCTCACATCAGGTTTATCAATTCCCATTCCAAATGCTATGGTAGCTACAATAACATCAGCTTCTTCCATCAGGAACATATCCTGGTTTTTTGATCTTGTTGCAGAATCCATCCCTGCATGATATGGAAGTGCTTTAATACCATTTACTTGTAATGTTTCTGAGAGCTCTTCTACTTTTTTTCTGCTTAAACAATAGATAATTGAAGATTTTCCAACATTGTTTTTCAGAATTTTAATTATTTCTTTAGTAGCTTTTATCTTTGGTCGAACTTCATAATATAAGTTGGGTCTATTAAAAGAATCTTTATAAACAGTAGCCTCTAATATGCCAAGATTTTTTTGAACATCATGTTGTACTTTTGGTGTAGCAGTTGCAGTTAAAGCGATAATAGGAGATTCACCGATCTCATTAATCATTGGTCGTATTCTTCTATATTCAGGTCGAAAATCATGTCCCCATTCTGATATACAATGTGCTTCATCAATTGCATAAAATGAGACTTTTATATTTCTTAAAAAATTGATATTCTCCTGTTTTGTTAATGATTCTGGGGCAACATATAATAACTTAGTTTTACCATCTATCACATCCTGTTTTACCCTTGTAATTTCGCTTTTGTTTAATGAAGAATTTAAAAAGTGTGCTACGCCATCTTCAGTGCTAAAACTACGCATATTATCAACCTGATTTTTCATTAAGGCAATAAGTGGTGAAATAACAACAGCAGTACCATTTAACAGAATTGATGGTAATTGATAACATAAAGATTTTCCTCCTCCAGTTGGCATTAAAACAAAAGTATGCTTTCCTGCCATAACATTTTTTATGATATCTTCCTGGTTCCCTTTAAAGTTATCAAATCCGAAGTATTTTTTTAATACCTCATGTAATGAAACATCTGCATCTACATTCATTTTATGATCTTTCACTCAATTTAAAAAAAGTCTCCCTTCGTACAAAAATCGTGCAAATATTAAAACTTTTAAAAATATTCCACGAACAACAAAATTTTATTGATAAATATCCTGATTAGGTTTATAAATCAGAAATTTATTTACGTTAAATTAATAAATTAGTTTCTATTATTATATGTTTTATAATTAAATTTACAATTTTTCAATAAAAAAATGACACTATTTTTTATTTTTAACAAATTTGTTTAAATATATTTCAATATAAATTACAGAGTGAGTGAGGAAATGACATTTCTGGAGCATCTTGAAGAATTGAGATGGCATCTAATGCGGGCGATTGCTGCAGTAATAATTTTTGCAATATTAGCGTTTGTATTCCATCGAATTATTTTTGATGAAATAATTATTGCCCCAAAAAATCCAAACTTTTTTACAAATAGAAAGTTATGTGAACTTGGCCAAATGGTCGACGTCCAGAAGCTATGTATTAATACCAAACCATTTCAGCTTATTAATATTAAAATGGCCGGACAGTTTACTACTCACATAATAGTGTCTTTATTTGCCGGTTTATTAATAGCTTTTCCATATGTTATGTTCGAGTTTTGGAGATTTGTTAATCCAGCATTATATTCAAATGAAAAAAAACACACCAAAGGCGCTGTATTTTCAACGTCTTCTCTTTTTATTCTTGGTGTTTTATTCGGATACTATTTAATTGTACCTCTATCAGTTCATTTTTTAGGATCTTACTATGTTAGTGACCAGGTCTCGAATCAAATAAATTTAAAATCTTATATATCAACTGTTACTTCAGTTTGTTTTGCTAGTGGAATTATCTTTGAGCTTCCGGTTTTGGTATTTTTTTTAAGTAAAATTGGTATTATTACACCTGAATTTTTAAGAAAATACAGAAAACATTCTATTATAGTAATATTAGCTTTATCAGCAATAATTACACCTCCTGATATTTTTAGTCAGGTTTTAGTATGTTTTCCTTTGATTATTCTTTATGAGATCAGTATTTTTATATCAAAAAGAATTACAGCAAAAGAAAAAAGTAAAGAATTAACTGGATAAAGAAAAATGGAAATAATGAAATTAAAAACGGAGAATTTAGTAAAGAGATATAAAAGCAGGGAAGTTGTGAAGCATGTAAATATCCAGGTAAAGCAAGGTGAAATTGTTGGATTGCTTGGGCCGAACGGTGCTGGTAAGACTACTACTTTTTATATGATTGTAGGATTGATAAAGCCCAATTTTGGAAAAATCTTTCTGGATGATATCGAAATTACAAAAGAGCCAGTATATAAAAGAGCCCAGAAAGGAATCGGTTATTTGGCACAGGAAGCATCAGTTTTCAGAAAACTCAGTGTTGAAGATAATATTAAAGCAGTGCTTGAAATGTCTGATTTTCCAAAAGAAGAACAAAAAGAAAGATTAGAGATGCTGATTAAAGAATTTGGCCTTGAAAAAATTCGAAAGAGTTTAGGAATTCAATTATCTGGTGGAGAAAGAAGAAGGACTGAAATTGCCCGAGCATTGGCATTAAAACCAAAATTTATTTTGCTCGATGAACCTTTCGCAGGAGTTGACCCAATAGCTGTGGAAGATATTCAATTTATTGTTTCTAGATTAAAAGAGAAAAATATAGGAATTTTAATTACCGATCATAATGTTCATGAAACATTATCAATAACTGACAGGGCATATTTATTATTTGAAGGTGAAATTTTAAAATCAGGCACGGCTCATGATCTTGCTGAGGATGAACAGGTAAGGAGAGTTTATTTAGGTCAGAATTTTGAGCTTAGATAAATATCAAAAAATCATTTATTAATTTCGAAAAAAATAAATATATTTGCAGTCCTTTTGCGGATGTGGCGTAATTGGTAGCCGCGCTAGACTTAGGATCTAGTGCCTTCGGGCGTGGGGGTTCGAGTCCCTTCATCCGCACGAAGTGGGGATAGCAACATGAGCAGTGGCGAATGGTGCTACTTTTCAAAGAAAAGTGTAAGGGATGAGAAGCTTATCCCGGTTTTTATCGGGAATTCCCTTCATCCGTACAAAATAAACCGCTTAAACTCACGATGAACATTCGCCAGTTTTAGCGGTTTTAAAATTTAATTACGGTTATTTAAATTTATAAAGATGAATATTACGAAAGAAAACATTGATGAACTGAATGCAGTTCTGAAGGTTAATGTAGTTAAAAATGACTATGAGGAGAAGGTGAATAATGTATTGAAAGATTACAGGAAAAAAGCAAATATTCCCGGATTTCGTCCTGGAAAAGTCCCATTTGGAATGATTAGTAAAATGTATAAAAAACCAGTAATGCTTGATGAGGTTAATAAGCTGGTTTCTGAATCATTATCAAAATATTTAACCGAAGAAAATTTAAAAATTCTTGGTGATCCAATGCCTAGCGAAAAACAAGAATCGAAAATTAATTTTGATTATGATGAGGATTTTGAATTTGTTTTTGATATAGGATTACAACCCGAAATTGAAGTTAAACTTTCTAAACGTGATAAGGTAAAATATTATTCAATTAATGTTGATAACGAATTAATTGATAAGTATGTACAAAGTTATACCCAGCGTTTTGGCGCTTTTAAACCTGTAAATGAAACTGTTGAAGATGAAATGATTGTTGGAAAGATACATCAGCTAGATGAAAAAGAAAATGAAGTTCCTGAAGGAATAAATGCTGATGATTCTCGTCTTTCTATACAGATGATTAAAGATGAAGAAATAAAAAAGAAATTTATAGGTCTGAAAGCTGGTGATTCAGTTTCATTTGATATTAAAAAGGCTTTTCCTGTAAATACTGAAATAGCTGCAATATTGAAAATCAATAGCGAGGAGGTGGAAACTATTAAACCTGATTTTAAATTCACAATAAAAGAAATTACCAAATTTGAACAAGCTGAATTAAATCAAGATTTATTCGATAAGGTTTATGGAAAAGATAATGTTAAGTCAGTGGAGGAATTTAAAAATAAAATTTCGGATGAAATTGCGTTAAACTTAACAAAGGAAAGTGATTATAAATTTCTTATTGATACCAAAGAGGCTTTAACTGAGAAAATAAAATGTACATTACCTACTGAATTTCTTAAGAGATGGTTGAAAGAGGTTAATAAGGAAAAAATGGATGGAGCAAAGATTGAGGAGGAATTTCCAAAATTTGAAATTGATTTAAAATGGATGTTAATTAAAAACTACATTATAAAAGAAAATGAATTGAAAGTATCGGAAGATGAAGTAAAAGAAGAAGCTAGAAATTTTGCACGGATGCAGTTTATACAATATGGCATATCAAATATTCCGGATGAACATTTGGACAATTTTACGAACGATATATTAAAAAAGGAAGAAGAAAAGAGTAGGTTGTATGAAAAAATATATGAAGAAAAAGTGTTAAATTTCATCAAAGAAAATATAAAAGTTGACAAAAAAGAGGTAACATCAGAAGAATTTAATAAATTGTTCGAAAAATAATACTACTTAAAATTATATAGTTATGATACCAACTGATGAATTTAAAAAATACGCTACAAAACATATGGGAATAAGTAGCTTGAATTTTGAGCGGTTTACTTCTGTATATAATGATTATATATCTCCTACTATTATAGAAGAACGCCAGCTTAATGTTGCCCAAATGGATGTTTTTTCACGTCTTATGATGGATAGGATCATATTTTTAGGAGTTCCTATTTATGATGATGTCGCAAACATCATCCAGGCTCAACTTTTATTTCTTGATTCTACTGATCCTACAAAGGATATTCAAATTTATTTTAATACTCCTGGAGGTTCGGTTCATGCTGGTTTAGGAATATATGATACCATGCAATATCTAAGCAGTGATGTTGCTACTATTTGTACAGGAATGGCAGCTTCAATGGGGGCTGTTTTATTAACTGCTGGAGAGAAAGGAAAACGGTCAGCTTTACCACATTCAAGAATAATGATCCACCAACCTATGGGTGGAGCACAGGGACAGGCTTCTGACATTGAAATAACTGCAAGGGAAATATTGAAATTAAAGAAAGAGTTGTATATGATCATCGCTGATCATTCTGGTAAAAATTTTGATGAAGTTGAAAAAGATGCTGATCGCGATTTTTGGATGACTGCGGAAGAAGCTAAAGAATATGGAATGATTGACGAAGTCCTGCAAAGAGTTAAGAAAAAATAGAAATATCTTATCAGAGCCACTAAAACGTGGCTTTTTTATTTTTAAGTTAAAATTAATTATCTTTGTTTTAAATATTTGATTGCCTTATGGATAGATGTTCATTTTGTGGGAGAGATAAAAAAGATGTAAACCTATTAATTGCAGGGGTGTCAGGACATATATGTGATAGTTGTATTGAGCAGGCATATGAAATTGTTGCTGAAGAAACAAAAAAACATGGCGATTTTGATGTTTCGAAAATTTCCTTGGTTAAACCTAATGAGATTAAAAAATTTCTCGATCTGTATGTGATTGGCCAGGATGAAGCAAAGAAATATTTATCAGTTGCAGTTTATAATCATTATAAAAGATTACAACAAGGTAGAAAATATGGTGAAGAAGAAGTTGAAATTGAGAAATCGAATATTATTTTAGTTGGAGAAACCGGAACCGGAAAAACTTTACTTGCCCGCACCATTGCAAAAATGCTGCATGTTCCATTTACCATTGTTGATGCCACAGTTCTAACGGAAGCGGGTTATGTTGGCGAGGATATTGAAAGTATTTTAACACGTTTATTACAAGTGGCCGATTATAACGTGGAAGCTGCCGAAAAAGGGATTGTTTTTATTGATGAGATTGATAAAATAGCCAGAAAAAGTGATAACCCATCCATTACAAGAGATGTTTCGGGCGAAGGAGTACAACAAGGATTATTAAAATTACTGGAAGGATCAATTATTAATGTTCCCCCCCAGGGCGGAAGAAAACATCCCGACCAGAAAATGATCCAGGTGGATACAAAAAATATATTATTTGTTTGTGGTGGTGCTTTTGATGGTATTGAAAAGAAGATAGCACAACGATTAAATACAAAAGTTGTTGGATATACTGCACAACGCGACTCTGATTATTTTGATAAAAAAAATCTCTTACAATATATTGCCCCACAGGATTTAAAATCATTCGGTTTAATTCCTGAAATCATTGGCCGCTTACCCGTATTAACTTATCTTGATCCATTAGATAAAAAAGTTTTACGACGTATACTTACCGATCCGAAGAATTCTATTATCAAGCAATACATTAAATTGTTTGAAATGGATAAGATTAAACTTAAAATTGATCCAAAAGTATTGGATTATATTGTTGATAAATCTGTTGAGTTTAAATTGGGAGCCAGGGGATTAAGATCAATATGTGAAGCGATAATGATTGATGCAATGTTTGATCTTCCTTCCCAGGATGTGAAAGAGTTAAAAATTACAATAACCTACGCGAAAAATAAATTAGAAAAATCGAATATTAAGAGGTTGAAAGTTGCTTAACTTCTATTCGTAAATCATCCCATTATACGGTTTTAAATACTTTGCTGGAATTATTTCATCAGACCCTGAATAATTCCATTCTAATTGTATCGATCCTGAATTAGAAATGTTTCTGTAAAAAAGTAAAATTGTACTCCATTCATCCAACGTTAATTCTATTGTGCCGTTTGTTTCAACTGGGGATGTGGTTTCGATAGTAGAAATTATCAAGCTATCATTTATCCATAATTCGGATATTCCTTCCGTAATTAAATTAAAAGTAACTACTCCAGAAGCAGGCCCTTTAATTTGTCCTGTCCAAAGAACAGAATAATCCCCATCATTTGTTATGTAAGAGTTTGGAGGATTAGTTTCCCAATCAAAACTAATAGATGTATCAATGGTTGAATATTGAAGTGAAGACAAGGTGTCATCATCATAGTAAAAACCTCTTAATCCTTTTGCTATTATTGTGTTTTGAAATGTATTCGAAGAAATAGCACCAAGACTATAATTTTCGCTTGTAATTTGTGGTTTTAACAAAATTGATGAATAAATTTCAGCTATATTTACTTCAGATGCATTTATTATTATATCAGCATTATAAATATCACCATGAACATCCAGTTTATTTGTTCCATCATTTGCAGTTATAATGGATGAATTTCTTTTTAGCACCAATCCATTGCAAGTTGCATCAGTACCATTTAATTCTGCAGTATCGCTATTTATTACTGCATAACCCGGATTTGTGATGGTTGGTAGTGTTCCTGAATGCCAGTTTGAAGCAGTATTCCAGTTTTCATCATTTAATGGAAACCAGTTATCAAAAGGAACCTGATTTGAAATTGTAGCATTATTTTTCAAATTAGCCGGATATAAATAATTACTTGTTACAACAGAATGTCTTGCTACAGAGTAGTTATTGAAATCACAATACAATTTTAAATTTTTCATATCAAGTCCCTGGTAAATATTCTCATCATAAAGGTTTGGTTCAAGAACCTGAAACATTAACGCTTTTATTTGATGTTGATTTAGAGTTGTATCCCATAAACGTATGTCATCAATATAACCCCTGAATTGATCTCCAATAATTATGCTATCTGAAGAATAAGTTATTGGATCATTAAAAATTGCAGAATCGATAATTAAACCGTTTAAATATATTTTTAACCATGATCTGTCATAGGTTGCCGCTATATGTTGCCATTTATCTTCTTCAATTGACGTTTCTACTCTGTTTGTTGTTGAATTCACTTCAAACCCGAGAG
>CAZBZX010000011.1:14681-26406 GCA_964496465.1 uncultured Bacteroidales bacterium | reverse complement strand
AAATACTCAGAATGTTTAATTTAGCAAAATCAATCCAACACTTCACTTAATTTTTCCAACAATTGGTCGCCTCTTAAATTAACAGCTATAATATACCCTTCTTTATCCAGTAAATAATTTGCAGGTATTGACTGAATGTTATATAAAGGCACTACTGAAGAACTCCAGTAACCTAAATCGCTTACATGAGTCCAGTTTAATTTATCAACTTCGATTCCATTTTCCCATGCTTCCTTTGTTTTATCCAGCGATACCTGGTAAATTTCAAATCCTTTGTTTTTATATTTAAAGTAGGCAGCAACGAGGTTTGGATTTTCTTTGCGGCACGGACTACACCAGCTTGCCCAAAAGTCGAGTAATACATATTTTCCATGTAAAGATGAAAGTTTAATGGTATCTCCTTGCGGTGAAGGTAACGAAATTTCAGGAGCCAACGCCCCAATGCCCATTCTTGCTGTCATTGCTTCTTCCAGTTTTATTTGTTGCCTTATTTCATCCATCTGTTGATGAAGCAGGATTACCGGATCGCTTTCTGGATATTTGGCATATAGCACAGAATCAACCATTCTAAAATAGTTGAAATCTCTTTTCGCATCTAAAATGTTTTCCCTAGGTGTAATTTGTGCATATAAAGCCATCAATCCTGCCAGTGAGCCCAGGTTGTTTTCAATAAAGGCATAGGTATAATTTGTAATTTCTTTACGAATTTCGAGGTACTCGGCATCCAGCTTATTTTTAATTTCTATAATATTTGGTGAACTTATATTACTGCGGTAGATAATTCCAAGTGAGTCAATTTTAGTGATGGTTTGAGTTACTTTATCGGTCAATTCTTTTATCAGTTTTGAGTCTTCTGATCCTGAAACAGAATAATTCCGGCTTAAGTCTTTAGCATCAGCATCAACGGTAATATTATCACCTGGTTTTACAATAAGAGTAGTGTAATTATTTTCAGCTAATTTTAGTATATAAAATTTAGGGACTTCCGTTTCTCCTGAAAGGCTGTAACTGCCATCAGCAGCTATAGTTGTTGAATCATGATTGATTATTTCCCTCATGGTTAATTCGGAAAGAAATAATTTTTGCCGGTTTCCATTCTTTATAGTTCCTGAAATCTCGAATTCGGTTTTTGATTTATTACAGGAAATAAAAAATAGTGTAACTAAAAGTATTCCAAACGTCTGTTTCATTCTCGATAGTTATTCGTTTAATATTGCCCAAATTTAATAAATAATCCATTTTTCATAGGATAAACTTTGAAATCTGATAAATTTTATAAATATTTAACAAGTTGTTTAAGTTTAAATGATTAGTAATAAGTTTATTGCAATAAATGATTTAACCATGAAAATATTTATAAACCTTTTATTCATTTCAGTTTTAATAGTTAAAACATCTTTAGCTACTAATTATTATGTTTCACCAGATGGCAGTGATTCAAATCCGGGCACGTTTAACGAGCCATGGAAATCAGTTGGTAAAGCAACAACTACAAGTACAGCCGGTGATACTGTTTTTATTCGTGAAGGCATTTACAAGGAAGTGGTGACGTTTTCAAATTCAGGCACTGTTAATAATCCAATTGTAATCACAGCATTTAATAAAGAAATTGCAATAATAGATGGCAATAATAATACTGCAGCAATAATATACGGAAATAAAAATAATATTGAAATCCATAAGCTTAATGTTAGAAATGGAAAATCGTGGGGGATATTATTTGAGAATGATGAAAATATTATCATAAATAATTGTATCATAAATGATGTGGGACGCTCTGCCATCAGAACAATTAGTGCTTCAAATGTTGCCATTACAAATAATAGTATAAATAATACCACAAATTTTGAGGATTATGATGGCGGAATACGCTCATCCTATAATCATAATATTATAATTAAAGGAAATAAAATAACGAACATTGATAATTATGGAATTTTGGTTGAGGGTTCTGATAGTATACTTATTGAAGACAACTATACTTTTAATACTTTTCATTCTGGAGTTGCTCCGGTTGAATGTAAAAATTTAATAGTGAAAGACAATACTATTGTATTGGCTTGTAATGGTGGTTACGGGGAATGTTTAAGTGTAAGAAATTGCAACCAATTTTTAGTTTATCATAATGAAATTCATACAAGTGGAAATGTGGAATATGGAGGAGAAGGAATAGATTTAAGCGATGGTTCCAGGAATGGAAAATTATTTAATAATTATATTCATGATATTGATAAAACAGGATTATACGTTGATTCATATGAAAAATATACTCATGACCTTGAGGTCTTTGGAAATAAATTAATCAATTGCAACCAGGGAATAGCTGTAGGAGCTGAACAAGGAGAACTGGTTGAAAATGTCCATATTTATAGTAATATTATTTGCAACAGCTATGGAAACGGTATAAATATAGCATCATGGGTAGAAGATGGGTTAAGAAAAAATATTGTTATTAATAATAATTCAGTATATAATAATGGAGAAGACATTTATTATGGAGGCGGAATAAAAGTTGAATCATCAAATGTTGAAAATATTTCAATTTTTAACAATATCTGCAGCCAAAATTTACAATTTCAAATTGGTGTTGTTCAAAATGCATTAGATGAAGTATTAATTTCAAATAATTTAATTGATGGAGGACAAGAGGATGAAATATCAGTAAATGGCCTAAATTATATAAATGCATCACCTGGATTTATTGATATATCGAAAATAGATCTTCATCTGGCAGAGTCTTCTTTGGCAATAGATGCTGGCCTTCCTGATTCAGCTTATTTTGATCCGGATTGCACACCTTCAGATATTGGAGCTTTTTATTTTAACCAGCATCCAAATTTAGTTGCTGCTATTAATCCTGTTGGAGATATTATTATGCAAGAAGATGATTCTTACCAATTGGTTATTGATGATATTCAGAATATATTTCCTCAACCTGATTTAGGAACTTATCAGTATTATATTGAGTCAGACATCTCAAAAATAATGACCTCACTCAATGGTTATAGCTTATATGTGAGACCTGTAAATAATGTTAATGGAACCAGCAAAGTTATTATTACTGCAAGAGATGGTTGTTTAATTGAATCGAGCGATACTTTTTCAGTAGAAATAAAATCGGTGAATGATGCACCTTTAATTTATAACTTACCCGATAATATTGGCTTTGATAAAGGTTCATTAAAAGAATTAGTGATGAGTAACTATGTCATCGATTTTGATTCTCCTGAATCATCACTAAACTGGAGCTTCAAGTCAAGTAATGATTCCCTGGTAATTCAGTTTGATACTGAATCCACAATTTTGAATTTAACTTCAAACGGTTATGTGGGTGATGTTACTTTATATTGTACAGTTTCTAATGAAAGCTTATTAAATGCTACCGATTCTATAATCGTGAAAATTACAGGTACTGATCCTATAACAGAACCAGTTACTATTTTAATAAATAAGGAAGAAAATAATCAATTTCAGATTTATCCAAATCCGGCAAATAATATTTTATTTATTCAATTTGAAAATACTGAAATTCATGAATTTCATTATGAGATAGTTGATTATTCAGGCAAATCTATAAAGTACGGAATCAATTTAAACAACTCAATAGATATTTCAGATTTAGATAAGGGGCTTTATCTGTTTAAAATCCAAATTGATAATAGTAACTATGTAAGAGAATTTCTAAAAGAATAAAAGAGAATTTTATTTTTCAATAGAAACATCTCTATGTAAAGCTTCTTTAAAAAATACTCCATGACCAACTAATTCATAGGTATCCCAGGATTTAATCATTGATGGGTGCCAGTCAGGATCAAAAACCCAGGCAATCCAGCTAATTCCTTTACCTTCTAAATATGTTGTTATAATATTTCCATAATGATTTTCATCAATTGTATCGCCATCATGCATTCTGAATCCTAATTCTGTAGCTATAACTGGGTATTTTTCTGCCGCAAATCCAAAATTTTCCTCCCATTTTGGCGGCCAGGGTTCTTTTCTTTTATTAGGGTATGGATGGGTAACATAGCCAATTCCTTCAGCATTAATCGGATCATAATGTAAATTATCTAAATCATAGGCCCAGTCAAAACCTGCAACTAAAGGTATTGTCTCTTTATCCAGCGCTCTTATTAGCTTAATAATATCTTCATTTATTTTTTTCCATTCACTCCAGGTCATTGTTCCCAAAATTCCCCTGAATATTGTTGGCTCATTAAATATTTCATAAAAAGCCACAGTATTATTCCCCCGAAAATGAAATGAAATTGTTCTCCAGAATTCATAGGTTTCTTTTTTTGTGGTATTATACATTTCATGCTGAAATAATTCCATCTCCAGGTTTCCAATAGAATGCCAGTCAATAATAATATAAATTCCTAATTCTGTACACCATTGAACAGCTTCATCCAACAATTCTAAATAGTTGTCCGGAGTACGCTCCCGCCATGCAATCGGATGGACAGGAATTCGAATTATGGTAGCGCCCATTTCCTTTACCTTTTCAAAATGATATTTACTCCAGTATCCCTGGTTTTTTATTTTATCCGGATCAGAAATATTTAATCCCCTGAATAGCATCGTGTCGCCATTTTCATTCACTAATTTATTTCCTTCTACGGTTATCAAAGGGAGTGCTTTAGCATTTGGATTTTCTTTAGGCCATTTGTATCCACCTTCCCACCAGGCATGGTAATTTTTTTTATCTTTCGTTTGACTATAAGCAGGAAATCTTAAAGAAAATGAGAATATTATCAGAATAATTAGGATTAAATTTCGTCTTTTCATTGTATGAAGTTTAGGGATTTATTTTAGTCCAGTTTCATAAATTTTCGAAAATAATATAAATAACACATAGTGCAAATTATATAATTATTTTAAATTATTATTACTTTTATTACAAGCATTAACTTATTTTACTTTAATAATGAAACTGCGAATTATTTTATTTTTTGGAATTTTTCAGGTTATAACTGCCTATGGACAAAGAGTGCAGTTAAAGAATACGCAACAATTCAATTTAAAATCAAAATATGTAAAAGGAGAGATATATTCCATAAATGTTTATTTGCCTGAAAATTATGATGAAGCTAAAGATTATCCAATACTTTATTTATTAGATGCTGATAAAACTTTTTCCATCACAAAAGGGATTGTTGATTTTTTAATTCTTGATAAGGTAATTCAGGAAGTAATTATTATAGGCATTGGATATAAAGATGACGATGACTGGTGGCAAAAACGATCGAGAGATTTTTTACCTACTACTGATACTCATACAGAATTTGGAAAAGAATGGCCGATGGCTGGGGGAGCTGAGGATTTTTTAAAATTTATAACTGATGAGTTAATGTCTGAAATTGAAGAATGGTATCCGGTTGATAATAAAAACAGAGGGATCATTGGGTTTTCCTTTGGAGGATTTTTTGCTTTATACATTTTATTGAAATACCCAAAATTATTTGAAAATTATATCATTATTTCTCCTGGATTAAGCTGGGACAATAATTATATTCTTAAACTCGAGGAAGGGTACAATTATAACCGGAAAGATTTAAAGAAGAATGTTTATATTTCTTTATCTTCTTTAGAATCAAAAGAATTAATAATTGAACCCACGAATTTATTTATTGAAAGGCTTGAATCGAGAAATTTTCCAGGTTTAAACTTAATAAGTGAAATCAATGAAGGAGAAACCCATTTTACTGGATTCTCGACTTCGTTGGCTCATGGTTTAAAAATTCTATATAAGTAGTCTAGGTTAGGATTATTAATAATTTTATTTAGCTGCATTAATCAAAGCTTGAATATTTTCTGTTGAAACATTTGGGGGCATTCCACCAGCGCATGAAAGCACAAGCCTTGATTTATTTTTCAAACCACCAATTAATTCTTTTACCTCTTTTGCAACAATTTCAGGAGTTCCGCTGGCTAATATATCTCTTGGAGGAACGCTTCCTAATATAGTAATTTTATTTTCAGTAACTTCTTTTAAGTCATTCACAGTCATATGTATGCCCGGATTATAAAAATTAATACCAATTTCAGGATAATATTTTACAGACATAGTACAATCGGCATCATTATGGAAAAATTTTACAGGCATATCCACATCATATAATTCTTTTAAATAAGGTAATCCAAATTCTTTAAATTCTTCATCACCTACAAATCCGACAATATCATCGAGCATTAAAATCCCTTCAATAGTAGGAATTGCATCAGCTTGCAATTTATGCCAATCTTTTAAGAAATCGGTAATTATCCGCAATAATTTATGCACTTTTTCAGCATCCATCATTAAGGCTGTTAAGAATTCTGTAGTGCCCATTAAAAAAGATGCAATATTTAATGGTCCGCGTGAAACTGAAAATTTAATTTTATGTCCTGCTTCTTCAATTTTTGGCCTTATTTGAACTAATCGGTTTAACATAAAAGGTAAAAGTCCGTCAGTTTCACAATTCGGTTTTGTAATATTATCAATATCTTCAATTGAATGGATAGTCTTTTCAGCAAAAGGGAATTCATTTTTCCAGAAAATGCATTTTGCACCAAAGGCAGAAGGTTCAGTACACATCCCGTATTCGCTCCAGAATCCTGGTAAAAATATTACATCAGGAAAGGTTTCAATAGCTTTCAGGTTGGCTTTCAGCCAAAGTTCATCATTCGAAAAATAGTCTAAAATGTTAATTCCATACCAGTTTGGCAACCACGGACAATCGATTATAAATGCAATAGGCATATCTTTTTTTACCTCACCGTTTATAATACCCACTAAGTCATTCCATTGTTTGTCAGTCATAATATTTTGTTTAAATTCTTAAGATATTTTATGAGCAGCTAAAATATAATTTATATTTTTTAAATAATATAAAAACAAAATAAAATTATATATTTCTCATCTGAAATACTTAAATTTAGCCGCAAAATTTAATAATTATGAATGATATTCTAGAGAAGCTAGCTATTTGTATTGAATTTGGTAAAGTAAATAAGATGGCTCCATATCCACCAAATATGAAAGACCAGGATGGAGCGGATGAGCTTACCAAACTGGCACTCGAAAATAATATTGGTGCAAAAGCTATTTTGGATGAAGCACTTGTTGTTGGCATGGAAAAAGTAGGACAAAAATTTGCAGAAAAGAAGATATTTATTCCTCAAATGCTTATGTCGGCAAAAGCTATGAATGCAGCCATTGAACATTTAAAACCATATTTTAAAGCAGGAGACCTTGTTCAGAAGGGAAAATTTATTTTAGCTACGGTACAGGGCGATTTGCATGATATTGGTAAAAATTTAGTAAAGATGGCTATTGAAGGTTCGGGTTGGGAAGTGATTGACCTGGGTGTTGATGTGAAATCTGAAAAAATTATTGAGGCTTTAAAAGCTAATCCTGATGCATTTATCGGCTTATCTGCTTTACTGACTACCACAATGGGAAATATGGAAAATACTGTTATTAAGTTAAAAGAAGAATCACCAAGTACAAAAATATTAATTGGGGGAGCTCCGATAACTGAAGATTTTTGTGAAAAAGTAGGGGCGGATTTTTACTCTCCTGATCCTCAGGGAGCAGTTAAATATTTAAAAGAACAGATTGGGTAAAGAATTTTAATTATCGCAGATTTTAAATTTTTCTTTTAGTTTCACTACCTCGAAAAGCTCCATTACTTCAGGATCAATATTCTGGAATTCAATGATGCAATTATTTTCGGTAGCGGAATTATATATAGACAGCAATACAGTAAAACCTGTGCTATCTATGAACTTAATTCCTTCCATATCTAAAATTAATGTACTGCCTGGCTGGTTGATAAATTTGGAGAGGATATCTTTGAAATCTTCAGAAATAAACAAATTAAAGCGATCGACTTCTTTTTTAAAAGAAATGATATAATTGCCCTCTTTCTTTCCAATTTGTAGCATACCAACTAATTTAGTAGTTACTTGGGGGTACAAAATAAAGCGAATAATCATTCAAACCTCCGAAAAAAGGGCATATTTATTAACAATCGATTGTTAAGTTTTTAACTTCTCTTTCCGAAAACCAAATATATCAATGCTTTTCAGTAATCCGGCAAGAAAACAATTATCTTAATATTTTGAATTTCAGAGATTTAAAAAAGTGTCAATATTTAATAAAAATTACGAATAACAGTTATTCTTATTAAATATAACCATATGCGCAATTTATGATATTAAATATCAATGTCGTTTAGTTAACGGAAATTTTAACAGGGAACTGTTTGTTAGTACTCTTCGAATAAGCTCAGAGTGACTGTCATCCTGAGTTTATCCCTGCCCGACTAGCAGGCGGGGAAGTATATTAAGCTAAACTAAACGACATTGTATTAAATATTATTGTTTTGTTTTTAGCTCTATAAATAACTCGTCGAGTTGTTTTTTATTAATTTTCGAGGGTGTATCAATCATAAC
Source organism: uncultured Bacteroidales bacterium (assembly GCA_964496465.1). Lineage (GTDB taxonomy): Bacteria > Bacteroidota > Bacteroidia > Bacteroidales > CAYFUP01 > CAZBZX01. The sequence continues at coordinate 17,970 of CAZBZX010000011.1, read as the reverse complement.
ATCTCTACCGGCATTGTTTTTAGGAAATGCAATTACGTCTCTTATTGAATCAAGCCCGGCAAAAATGGATACAAACCTATCAAATCCAAAAGCAATTCCCCCATGTGGAGGAGCTCCATATTTAAAAGCATTCATTAAAAATCCAAATTGATACTCTGCTTCCTGCTTGGTAAACCCTAATGCATCAAACATTTTTTGCTGTAATGCTGTATCATGTATTCTTATTGATCCACCACCTATTTCAACACCATTTATTACTAAATCGTAGGCATTGGCTCTCATTTTTCCAGGGTCAGTATCAAACAAATGAATATCTTCTGGTTTTGGTGAGGTAAATGGATGATGCATAGCGAAAAATCGTTTTTCGTCCTCATCCCATTCCAATAATGGGAAATCAATTACCCAAAGCGGTTTAAAGTCGTCTTTCTTTTTCAATCCTAATTGATCAGCCATTTCCAATCTTAACTCACATATTGCCTTTAAGGTATTTATTTTATTACCAGCTAAAACCAAAATTAAATCACCTGATTTAGCATTAGTTTCAGTAGCCCATAATTTCAATGACTCTTCATCATAAAATTTATCGACTGATGATTTATAAGTACCGTCCGAATTGCATTTTACATAAATCAATCCTTTTGCCCCAATTTGAGGTCGTTGTACATATGCTGTTAATTCATCAAGTTGTTTTCTGGAATATTCTGCACAACCTTCAGCAACAATAGCTCCAATATATTCTGCATCATCAAAAACTTTAAACCCTTTTCCTTTTACTATGTCTGAGATTTCTATAATTTTCATCTCAAACCTTATATCAGGTTTGTCTGAGCCATAGTTATTCATAGCATCTTCATAGCTCATTTTTGGGAAGGCACCTTTATACTCAATATTTAAAATGGATTTAAACAAATGTTTGGTTAATCCTTCAAAAGTATTTAATAAGTCATCTCGCTCAACAAACGACATCTCACAGTCAATTTGTGTAAATTCTGGTTGTCGGTCGGCACGAAGGTCTTCATCTCGAAAGCACCGTACAATTTGAAAATACCTATCGAAACCAGCAATCATTAATAATTGCTTAAATGTTTGTGGCGATTGAGGCAATGCATAAAATTCACCCGGGTTTAATCTTGAGGGGACGATAAAGTCACGGGCACCTTCAGGGGTTGATTTTATAAGTACAGGAGTTTCTATTTCAAGAAACTGCTTATCATTCATATAATTTCTTATTTCAATAGCCATTTTATGGCGTAATTCAAGGTTTTCCCGAATATTTTCTCTTCGTAAATCAAGATACCTGTATTTCATTCTAAGCTCATCTCCACCGTCAGTTTCATTCTCAATAGTAAATGGAGGAATTTCTGAAACATTTAAAATTTCAATTGTATTAACTTGAATTTCAATTTCTCCTGTAGGAATATTTTTATTTTTATTGGCTCTTTCAAGGACTTTGCCATCTATTTTAATAACAAACTCACGTCCTAATTTATTAGCAGTTTCTGTTAGCGATTTATTTGTATTTTCATCAAAATATAACTGGGTAATTCCATATCGGTCTCTTAAATCGATAAAAGTCATTCCGCCAAATTTACGTAAACGTTGTACCCAGCCAGCTAAAGTAACCTTTTTATTTACGTCGTTTATTCTAAGTTCTCCACAAGTATGAGTTCTAAACATAATAAAGTCTTATTAAATTGTAAAAGTTGAGTGAGCCCCAAAATTACTTTATTTAACCTGAATTATTCATAAATTTTTTAAAAATGTATAAAATTCAGATAGTTTTGACGCAATTATTTTAGTTAAATTTGTTTTATCATTAAATAGTAAAATATTGATGGAAGACATTTTTACCGATGAATATTTTATGAAACAAGCTCTAATAGAAGCAAACAAGGCGTTGGTGAAAAATGAAGTGCCGATTGGAGCAGTTATTGTCTCAAAAAACCAGATTATCGCAAGAGCCTACAATTCAGTAGAAAACCTTACAGATGTTACAGCCCATGCAGAAATTCTTGCCATCACTTCAGCTTCAAATTTTCTTGACAGTAAATATTTAACAGATTGTGCAATTTATGTAACTATTGAACCTTGCCCTATGTGCGCAGGTGCTATTTCCTGGGCACAGATAAGTAAGCTTGTGTACGGTTCAACCGATCCGAAAAAAGGATATTCACAGTTTAATCCTGACTTAATTCAAAATAAAATTGAAGTTTTATCATGAATTTTAGAACCGGAATGTTCAGAAATTGTAAAACTTTTTTTTAAATCGAAAAGATAAATTGAAAATTTTCCATTGTAAGAAATATTTTTAATACTTTTATTTTTCAACATAAAAATCATATTGCCATGAAAATTTCATCCGTATTAATTTTAACAATTTGTATCATTTTATTTAATAGTTGTGTTATGAAAGAAGAGAAAACGCCTTTGATTCCGTTAGAAGATTTTTTTAAAAATCCTGAAAAAGATGGTTATAAAATTTCACCTGACGGGAAGTATTTTTCGTATTTAGCCCCATTTGATAACAGGATGAATTTATTTGTTGAGGAAATAGGAAAAGATTCAGCCATTCAAATTACTTGGGAAACTGATAGAGATATTGCCGGATATTTATGGGCAAACAAGAGTAGAATTTTATACTTGAAAGATACTGGAGGCGATGAAAATTTTCATCTATATGGAGTTAATATTGATGGTTCAGACCTGAAAGGTTTAACAGTATTTGAAGGAGTGCGAACAACAATAATTGATGAACTGGAAGATTTTGAAGACTTGGTTTTGGTAGGATTAAACAAAAGAAATCCACAGGTTTTTGATCCATATCGTTTGAATATTAAGACCGGGGAGATGGAACTTTTAGCAGAGAACCCAGGAAATATTGTTGGTTGGCTTACAGATCATGAAGGAAAATTAAGAGTTGCAATTGCCATTGATGGCATTGAAACTTCACTGCTATATCGTGATTCAGAGCAGGAGGAATTTAGATCGGTATTGACCACAAACTACAAAGAACAAATTGATCCGTATTTTTTTGATTTTGACAATAAAAACGTATACGCTACATCAAATTTGGGAAGAGATAAAAGTGTTATGGTGTTGTTTGATATTGCAAATGCAAAAGAACTGGAAGTAATTTATGAAAATGGTGAAGTTGATATTCAGGATATTAATTATTCAAAAAAACGTAAGGTGCTAACCTATGTTACATATTATACAGATAAGAAGCATTTTTATTTTTTCGATGTTTTCCAGCAGCTTAACATGTAATTTTCTGGAAACAGCCGGTACC
>CAZBZX010000011.1:12385-14671 GCA_964496465.1 uncultured Bacteroidales bacterium | reverse complement strand
AAAGAAAATGTTTGAAGATTTAAATAATAAAGTAGATGGGTACGAAGTAAGGATCGTTTCTTCAAATAAAGAAGAAGATAAATTTATTATCAGGACATTCAGTGACAGAAATGAAGGAGCCTATTTTGCTTACGATTTAACAACAGGAAATTTGCAAAAAATCCATGAAATTGCACCATGGTTAGAAGAAGAGTATCTGGCTGAAATGAAACCTATTGAATATATGTCAAGTGACAGCTTTACAATTCATGGTTATTTAACAATTCCAAAAGGGGTAAAACCTAAAAATATTCCGGTTGTTGTTCATCCTCATGGCGGGCCAAGTGCAAGAGATTTTTGGGGTTTTTCTCCTACTGTTCAGTTTCTTGCAAATAATGGATATGCTGTTTTTCAAATGAATTTTAGGGGATCAACAGGATATGGCAGAAAATTTAAAGAAGCGGGTTATGGTCAATGGGGCTTAAAAATGCAGGATGATATCACAGATGGTGTGAAATGGTTGATCGATGAAGGAATTGCAGATCCTGATAAAGTAGCTATTTTTGGCGCAAGTTATGGAGGTTATGCAACCTTGGCAGGATTAGCTTTTACTCCCGATTTATATTGCTGCGGAGTTGACTATGTGGGCGTTTCTAATCTGTTTACCATTTTAGAAAATATTCCTCCTTACTGGGAACCTTTACGGAAAATGATGTACGAACAATTAGGCGATCCTGTAAAAGACAGTCTTAAATTAACCCAGATTTCCCCGGTATTTCATGCCGATAATATTGTTGCCCCATTATTTATTGCACAGGGTGCAAATGATCCGAGAGTTAAAAAAATCGAATCAGACCAAATGGTAGAAGCTATGAAAGAAAGAGGGATTGAGGTTGAATATATGGTTAAAGATAATGAAGGTCATGGTTTTAGAAACGAAGAAAACCGATTTGATTTTTATAGGGGAATGATTAAGTTTTTGGATAAACATATGAAGGATACAATTGCGGAATAATAAAATTTTGTGGATAGCTTTTTATAAGTTATGAAGGGTGGGATAAAGGATAATGATTCATATTGAATAATGTAAATTATTACAGCCTCCTAATATGTATTTTCTTTTGTGCTTGTGATAGATATTTGAATATTGGCAGGTTCCTCATTTCATCAATATCTTTATGTTTGTTTACGTTTACTATTACAATATTACCCATTCCTTTTCCGTATTCTCCCCTGAAATCATAAAAACCAGCCATTATTGTTAGTTTCCCTGAATTTATTAAATCTTTATATTTTTTACTGGCAATATTTACCTGGTAATCTAGATTTTTCTCAATAACATGGGAGTGAAGATGATTAATATCTTTGATTTCTTTTATTCCTGTAATTATTGGCTGTAAAAAATCAAGCTCATGCTTAATTCCATATGATTCGTTTTCGAATCCTTTTAAGTATGACTTTATAGCGCCACAATCGGAGTGCCCTAAAAAAAACAGTAAAGGAGTTTTTAGATGATAAATGCCATAATCAACTGAACCCTCAGTTGATAAAATCTGGTTGCCTATGTTCTGTATTGAGAAAACTTTGTTAGAAGTATCTGGCATCAGGGAATTCAGGGGAACACTCGAATCTGCGCAAGTAACTAATGTAATATAAGGTTTTTGTTTATTGCGAAATTTTTCAAAATATTCGCGTGGATGGGTTTGTGTAAAATAATTATTGCCTAAAATGATATGGGAAACAATTTTTTCTATTTGTCGTCTTTTAAGTTTTTTAGGTGCTTGTAGAATTTTAGGCTTAATTTCCCCGGTAGTACTCATTACTAAATCATGTAAGGTATCACGCCGACTTACATGACCAAGTAAATGTTCAATTTTTTCTTGTCTTAATATATCGCGAACTCCCGAATGTGCTTCAACTACTTTAAATTCAATCCCCCTGGATTTAAGATTATGATAAAGTTTTTTAATTAACCGTGCACCACTGGAGTCAATCGTAGCAGAAGTGCTTAAATCGAAAATTACGGTCTTTAACGAAGAACCCGACTCCAATATTTTAGTCCAAACAGTATTAAATACATAGGTAACATTAAAATAAACCAATGTTGATTCTACCCTAAATAAAAGAAGACCCGGTATTATTTCATTGTCTGGATGTCTTCTAATATCTGTATACCGGCTAGTGCCAGGTATCCTGCCAAGAAACGCAATGTGAGGAGCAGAAACACTCCTAATTATAAGCACTAGTGAAAATAGAGCTGCAATAAGTACACCCATGTTTATGGTGAGCCAAAAGGCGCCTATGCGG
>CAZBZX010000011.1:1455-12375 GCA_964496465.1 uncultured Bacteroidales bacterium | reverse complement strand
ACCCTGTAATATTCCAAAAATAATTACACTAATCAAAGCAATCATGGCAATAATGAAATCGAAACGGTTTACTTTATATAACCGTTTCATTTCTTTAATATCAACCAGTCCACTAATTGCAACCATAACAATTGATGCTAATATTACATTAGGAAGGTTTTTTAACAATCCAGTAAGAAATAAACAAACGGCAATACATAATGATGCAACTATGAGTGAGATAGGGCTTTTAGCACCTGCTTGATCATTTACTGCAGATTGTGACAAACCTCCACTTACAGGATATCCCTGTCCTAGTGACGTAGCCAGGTTTGCAACTCCCAAAGCAAACAATTCCTGTCTGGAATCAATTTCATATCCATTTTTTTGTGCCAGTGTTTTTGCTGCAGAAACGCTTTCAATATAAGCCAATAGAAAACAGGCAAATGCTAATGGGAGAATATTCTTTATGTCATTCAAATTTAAAGTTGGAAAGTGCAATTTAGGCAAACCGCTTGGTATAATACCAACTGTTTTAAAACCCATTGAGTTGAGTGGAGTTAATGTAATAATGACAATAGATAATGCCACTACAATTATTGCTATTGGTTTACCAGGAAATAATTTTTCTCCAATTATTAATAATAAAATAGCAATTACTCCGAATACTAAAACATACATATTTGAACTAGGTAATTGACTAACCAAGACAGTTAAACGATTAATAAAACCTTCACCACCACCAGGCACGCCAAATAGCTTAGGTAATTGCGTAAGACCAATTAATATGGCGGCACCTGCTTTAAACCCCAGTAATACAGTTTCACTAATAAAATTTATTATGCTGCTCAAACGGAGTATAAATGACAAAAGACTAATACCTGCAAAAATAAGAGCAGTTAAAGATGATAAATCTATCCAACGTTGTATATCACCATTTGAAAGGTGGGCGAGTGTAACACCTATAATCATGGAAATGGCTGAAGTAGGCCCAATGGCCAGTTGTTTGCCTGTACCAAGCATTGCATAAAATAAACCTCCAATAAGATACCCATAAATACCATATTGCGGTGGTAACCCAGCCAGGGTTGCGTAAGCTAGTGATACTGGAATTGCATAGGCTGCTAATGTAACTCCTGATAAAGCGTCACTGCTAAAAAGTTTAAGTGAATATTCAGGAAGCCACTGAATAGCTGGTATATGTTTATTTAGTTTTGTTTTTAAATATTTTTTAATATCCATATACAGAAGTTATTAAATATAAAATTACTTAATTAATATTTCATAGGATATGGTTCGAAAAATAATTTAAGTAAGTTAGGAAAATTATTTTACTATAGAATAAAACTTACCTTGTTTTCAAAATTACCTGATAATAAGATGGTTGTTTAATAAATAAATCAACATTTATTGAGAAAAAATGATTGGTATTTTGATTTTTTACGCCTCGTAAAATGATTTAATTATTTATGAAAATCAATGACGGGCTATACTTGTTTATAAATTGAAGATAACTCTTTAAAAATTCTTCGGCAGGTTGGTGTTAATATTCTTAACTTGCCTTGTTTAATCATAATACTCAAATAACTATGAGTTTCAAAAAATTATTATTTGTAACAATTGCTATTGTTACGTTTTCGAATTTAGGAGCAAACTCAATTACAAAAATAGATAGTTTAAAAGCTGAACTTGAAAATAAAAAAGGAGTTCAACGGATTGAAATTTTGCTAGAATTGTCATCAGAATGCAATAATGTAAACAAAGATGAAGCAATTAAATTGGCTCATGAAGCTTTACAATTAAGCAAAGAGAATAATTTAAAATCCTTTGAGGTTAGGGCCACTTATGATTTAGGATACGCTTACTATCTCAACAATAATTATACACAGGCTATTATTTACCTTGAAAATGCTATAACACTGCGACAAAAATTTGATGATAAAAGTGGACAGGCTATTGCATTAAACAGGCTAGGTAATACATATCAGCTTAAAGGTGATTATGAAAAAGCACTTGAATTGTATGATGAAGCCTTAACAATTAATCAGGAAATTAATGACAAAAAAGAATTGGCCAGAACTTTAACTAATTTAGGTAGTATATATCGGATTTATGGTATTTTCTCCAAAGCTGTTGATTTTGATTTACAAGCTTTAAAATATTATGAAGAAGTTGGATATAAAGATGGAAGTGCATGGCTATTTCTAAACATAGGCCGCTTGTATAAGGAGATGGAAGAATATGACAAAGCATTGACTAATGCTGAGAAATCTTTTAAAATATATCAAAGTCTGGAAAAAAAATCTGGAAATAAAACCGGGATCACTTTATGTCTGAATGAGTTTGCATCCATATATTATAAATCAGGTAATCTTGAAAAAGCACTGGAGTATCAAAAACAAGTTTTGAAAATTAATGAAGAAGAAGTGAATAAACATGCCATAGCAAATTCTATTGCTGAGATTGGAAAAATTTATTACGAAAAGAAAGATTATTCAATGGCACTGGCATTTTTAAACCAATCGGTTGATTTAAAGAAAGAAATAAATGATAATTCCGGTCTTGCGTCTATTTATAGGTATATAGGTGACACCTATTTAGAATTAGATTATTTATACAAAGCTGAAATTTTCATAAAAAAGGGGATTGAAAAAGCGGAAGAACAAAAATTACGGACAGAACTTAAAGAATGCTATGCAAGTTTATCAAAATTATATACTCAAAAAGGAGATTATGAGAATGCTTTTAAATATCAAAATTTATTTTCTGAATTAAAAGATAGTCTTAATATTAAAAGTATTACAAAACTTGAAATGCAGTTTGAGTTTGATAAAAAGCAACAACAAAATGAATTTGAGAGAAAGCAAAAAGAGGCGATGCATAAAGCTGAATTACAGCGACAAAAAATTTTAAAAGATTCATTTATTATTGGATTTGTTTTAATGTTGATTTTGGCTTTTTTTATATTTAAAAACTATCGCGAAAAGAAAAAATCGAATATTGAGTTAAGGGCAAAAAATGAAGAAATTCTTCAACAAAAAGAAGAAATTATGGCGCAGCGCGACGAGATTGAGAAACAGAAAAACGTAGCCGAACAGCAGCGTGATCAAATCCAACATCAAAATAAAGTAATAACAGACAGCATTCAATATGCTAAACGGATACAAACAGCAGTTTTACCTAGAACTGATATTCTGGAATCATACTTTAATGAGCATTTTATTTTGTATAAACCACGTGATATTGTAAGTGGCGATTTTTACTGGTTTACCGAAATTCAGGATAATTTAATTGTTGTTGCAGCTGATTGTACCGGACATGGAGTTCCGGGCGCATTTATGAGTATGATGGGAATTGCTTACCTGAATGAAATAGCAAATAAAAATGAAATGCTTGAGGCAAATAAAATTTTGAGTTTGCTTCGCGAAAATGTGATTAAGTCTCAGCATCATACCGGTGAATATGGCGAAACAAAAGACGGGATGGATATGGCATTAATTATTTTAAATAAAAAGAAAAAAGAAATTCAGTATGCAGGTGCTAATAATCCGTTAATCTTAATCAGGAATAATGAAATTCAAGAGTTTAAAGCCGACAGGATGCCAATTGGAATATTTTTTCAACGTGATGAAGAACCGTTTAAAAATCACAAGATAAAATATATTAAAGGAGATGTTATTTATTTGTTTTCGGATGGTTATGCAGATCAATTTGGAGAAAAATCAGGTATGAAGTTTTTGTATAAACAATTTAGGGATATGCTTCTGGAAGTCCATCAAAAACCATTGGCTGAGCAGGAAAGTGAATTGGATAAACGGTTTAATGCCTGGAAAGGAAAAAGAAACCAGATTGATGATGTATTGGTGCTGGGGTTAAAAATGTAAAATTTAACTAATTTCTTCAATTGAAAATCCTATCATTTTTAAATCATCCCAATAAGTTGGATAAGATTTTGTAACCACGTCTGGATTATTAATTATAATCTCATTAGTACATAATGCAATTGGTGCAAATGCTAATGCCATTCTATGGTCTTGATAAGTATCTATTTTCTGTATTTTATAAATTTCTTCTGAAAAATTTCCCGTCCATTCTATTTCGCCATTTCCTTTATCTTTTATCACTGCTCCATATTTTGCCAATTCAACTTGTAGTGCATTTATTCTATCGGTCTCTTTTATTTTTAAACTTTCAGCTCCTTTTATCAAAAAAGGAATTTTTTTCATAACACAAGTTACAACTACTGTTTGAACCAAATCCGGATAATTTGAAAAATCAAATTCAAATTTTTGTACAGGTCGCCTTCCTTTGATAATATGTATACCATTATTTATAAAAATAGTTTGTAATCCAAATGATTCATAAATTTTCGATACAATTGAATCGCCTTGAAGACTTAATTTTTCTAGTCCATATACTTTCAAATCAACGTTTTCAAGTAAAGTAGCAATTTCATACCAGTATGAAGCACCGCTCCAATCGGCTTCAACAATTATCTCTTTTGCCTTGTATTCACCTTTTTTAATAGAAATAACATGATTGTGCCATGAATATTCAATCCCAAAATATTTCATTAATTCAAGAGTGAGCTTAATATATGGAACAGAAGCAATTTTATTTTCGAGTTCAATTGTTAAACCAGTATGAAGTGATGGGGCAATTAAAAGTATAGCAGTAATAAACTGGCTGCTAATACTGCCATCAATTTTTACATAATTTCCAGTTAATTTTTTTCCTCGAATTTTTAAAGAAGGATAACCTTCTTTCTCTACATATTCTATATTTGCACCTAACTGTCGCAAACCATTTACCAAATGTCCAATTGGCCTTTCTCTCATCCTCTCACTGCCAGTTAAAAACCAGGTGCCTTCTTTTTGAGATAAATAGGCAGTTAAAAACCGCATTGAAGTTCCGGCATGTCCCGCGTCTATTATCGAATCGTTTGATTTAAAAGCTTTCTCTAGAATTTTAGTATCATCACTTATTGATAAATTTTTTATAGTAATTTCATTCTCACATAACGCCTTTATTATGAGTAATCGATTACTTATACTTTTTGAAGTTGGCAGTGAAATTTCACCTTTTAAATTTTTATTTAGTATGGATATTTTATATTTCATTAAAGAAAAAGTGCAATTAATGTATGACGTAACCGTTTTTAAGTTGATAAGTTGGCTGGCAAAATTAATATTTTTAACCCGAATAATTTATAAATATTGAGAAATTTAATGAATATGAATACACCTAGTTAAGTTCTTTTTTGTAAATTATGCCATAAATTATTCATTATAAAAAGCGATAAGAAAAAATGATTATCAACAATGAAAAAACCATCATCAGATCAAAACTCAGAAAGTTATTATTTGCTATAATAGCTTGTGCAATAATAGTTACTTTTTTTACAACAGAGATTAAATATGATGGTATACTTGGATTATCAGCTTCATCTGCAGCCATTATTATTGCTGTTTTGTATGTTTTATATTATCTCTACCAGATTTATATTGATCCTTATTTTATTTATTTTTCTGATGAAGGAGAAAGAATAGTATTACGCTTTTATTCATCCCGGACAGCTAATTCGAAAAAAATGGCAGTTGAAATACCTAAAACAGATTTTCATCACTATGAGATTGAAAGGGCAATGATTAATAGAAAAGAGAAGATTACAATTTTTCAAAAAGCCGGAAAAGGGGTATTTAAATATCCTCCTTTCTGTTTGTCTGCCTTATCAAAAATTGAGAAAAATGCTTTATTAGGTTCACTAAATAAATATATAGAAAAAGAATAATTAAGAGCAATTTCATTTATGAGCAAAATCATATCGTATCTATTAATCATTTTTTATATTTATTTGACAATTAATATTAATTCGATATAACAAAGCAGGATAAATAATAGATTTTCAATGGCCCCGTTCTTTAGGGCGGGAAAGACGCCTAAAAGGATAATGCGATTTTTGAAAATTTAGTAAATTATTTTAAAATACAAAATTTTCAAAAATCTCAAGGTTTATTGATTAATGAAAACCCCGCCCTAAAGACGGGGCTAATAAAAATAATGTACTAAAATTATATTTTCAAAAATCATATAATTAAAGGATTAACATAATTATAAAAGAATTACAATGCAAGTACAAGCAATATTGAATGACATTAAAATGAAGCATCCGGGTGAACCGGAGTTTTACCAGGCAGTTAATGAGTTTTTAGATACTATTGTTAATTTTTATAATGCAAATCCGCAATTTGAAGCAGCTGGAATAATCGAACGATTAATTGAACCTGATAGGGTGCTAATGTTTAAAGTTACATGGCTTGATGATAATGGTAAAGTTCATGTAAATAATGGATACAGGGTTCAGTTTAATAATGCCATTGGGCCTTATAAAGGAGGATTACGTTTTCACCCAAGTGTAAATTTAAGCATTTTGAAATTTTTGGGATTTGAACAAATTTTTAAAAATAGCTTAACTACTCTTCCTATGGGTGGCGGAAAAGGTGGTGCGGATTTTAATCCAAAAGGCAAATCAAATAATGAGATAATGCGTTTTTGCCAGGCTTTTATGTTGGAATTATGGAAAATAATTGGTTCGGAAATTGACGTGCCTGCCGGTGATATTGGTGTTGGAACAAGAGAAATAGGATTTTTATATGGCATGTATAAAAAATTAACACATAAACATACAGGAGTTTTAACTGGCAAATCAACTAATTGGGGAGGAAGTCGAATTCGTCCAGAAGCAACTGGTTTTGGGGGAATATATTATATTTATGAAATGCTTAAAAAGCTGGGAGAAAGTTTGGAAGGAAAGATAATTGCTGCATCAGGATTTGGTAATGTTGCTTGGGGAGCTATAAAAAAAGCAACAGAATTAGGAGCAAAAGTTGTTACACTTTCCGGTCCTGATGGATACATTTATGATGAAGAAGGAATTTCCGGCGAAAAAATTGATTACATGCTTGAGTTGAGATACTCGAATGAAGATATTATTGAGCCTTATGCCCAAAAATATAGTGTGCCATTTATTAAAGGTAAAAAACCCTGGGAAGTGAAATGCGACTTAGCCATTCCTTGTGCCACACAAAATGAATTGGATCTTGAGGATTCAGTTTTACTTATAAAAAATAAAGTTTTGCTGGTAGCGGAATTATCGAATATGGGTTGTACAATGGAAGCAATTAAGAATTTTCAGAAAAACAAAGTTTTGTTTAGTCCTGGTAAGGCTGCAAATGCTGGAGGTGTAGCTGTCTCTGGATTAGAAATGAGTCAGAATGCGGTTAAATATAGCTGGTCGGCTGAAGGGGTTGATGATAAGTTAAAAAGAATTATGATTGATATACATGATACTTGCTACGAACATGGTTTACGCGAAGATGGTTATGTTGATTATGTAAAAGGGGCAAATATTGCTGGGTTTATAAAAGTTGTTAGTGCTATCATGGATCAGGGGATAATTTAATTTAGAATGAGTTTAAACAGTATCGAATTATTTGGCATATTAATTGCACAGATAAAAATATTTCTATATTTGAAATCAATGTTAAATTAAATTAATTAGCCATGAAAATTTTTACTTTTTTAGCTTTATTTTTAGTTAGTATACTAAGTCTATCAGCATCACAATCTGATTTATTTTCATATAATGCAGATGAAGTTGAGGCACAGTTTCAGGAATTAAACAAATTGGAAAATTACGTTCTAAACACACATGATTTAAATTATAATACAATAATTACTTCAAGTGTTTGTTTAAACAGCGAATCATCAAGCAGTATTGGCTCTTCATCTTTTTCGTTTGATAGTATGGATTGGGGTGCATTTGCCTGGGGATTTTGCTGCTGCCCAATTGGGTTTTTTGTTGTAGCAATTAATGATGAGAAGACATCAGATCAAAAAGCATCATACTGGATTGGTGTTGTTGTTAGTGCAGTAATTGGTGCAATATCTGGGCCAAGTACATATCATTATTATTATTGATAAATGAATTTAATTATAGCATTCCTTTTTAAAAGGTATAAGGGAATTATTATAATTGTATTATTTTATTCTTTTATACCTTTTACTTTTTCCCAAATACATACCAGAATTGAATCAGATGTTTCACTTAAAGAAACGTTTACTGACGGTTCTCAAAAACTAACCCTTGGTAAAGTCTATTATGATAAAAGTAATAAACAAATAGTATATGATATTTTTTTTCCGGATAAAGAAGTAATTGTTATTACAGATTCGTTTGTTTACCGGATAAAGGAAAATAAGGTAATTTCAAAAACCAATTCAAACAATATTCTTCAAATGTCAGTATTTAATCTCGCAATAAATGGAGATTTACCATATTATGGCCTTAAAAATTCACCTTATCAAATCATTGATATTGAAAACGATGAAAATCAGGTAATTACTACATGGAAATTACCAGCTACATATAGCCAAAATTTGGGAAAAATGGCTTTATCCCAGATAGATAAAAAATTGAATGGTTTAATAACTTTTGATTCAGAGGATAAAATTGTATCAAAACAATTTTTTGAAGCGTATGTTAATGTATCCGGATTAGATTTTCCTACTAAAATTGTTCAGTTTATGTATAACAATAACCAGGAAGAAATTAAACTGACAAACTACAGTAATATTCTAATTAATAATATGAAAAGTGAAAAGTTTTATAATTATACTATTCCTCTTAATTAAATTTTTTAGCTCTTTTTCACAATCCGAATTTGAAATTAATAAACTTCAGAGATTAAATAATTTTGAAGAATCAAATAAATTTGAATTTGCAAGAGATAGCAGAAATGAGATAGAATTCGTTTTTTCAGGTTTATTTTTATTTTATAAAAGGTTTATTTCATCGCAAGATGTTAGCCGATGTAATTTTAAACCATCATGCTCAGAATATGCATTGCAAGCTATAAAATCGCAAGGGACAATAATAGGTATAATAAATTTTTTTGATAGATTTACACGATGTAATGGTCTTAATAGGGAAGATTACCCAATTGATTCAAAAAACAAGGTGCTTATCGATCCGGTTAGAAATTGTAAATATGAAATTACTTATTAACACTTGTTTTCTTTTATTATTCTACTCTATTTCAATTCAATATATTTATTCTCAAAATATTTTTGATTACGATCACACAGAAAAATTTGCCGATTATTTATTTCATTCCAAAGATTACCAATTAGCTATTCAGGAATTTGAAAGGTTAATATTCATGAATCCAGAAAATATTAATGCAAAGTTGAAGCTGGTAAAATCATACCGATATATGAATAGTGATAGTATTGCATTAAAACGATTTGATAATATTTTTACTAATGAGGATATTTATGGCCAGCATGATGTATCGAGAGAATATATTAATTTATTGATAAATGTGAATGATTACGCTAACTCACAACTATTTTTAAAATCTCAAAACGCATTAAATGCTGATGAAAAAATATGTTATCAGCTATTTATTGATTTATATGATAAAAAATGGGAAGATGCAAATAATTTAATATTGAATAATACCAAAATTCAAAATAAATGCTTTATTGATCTACAAAACTTTTCAGCTCAGGCAATACATATCAAATATAAAAAACCATGGGTAAGCGGTGGATTATCATCTATTATTCCAGGTATGGGAAAGATATATTCAGGGTACTGGAGAGATGGGTTAATCTCTTTACTTTTTGTTGGTATTACCAGTTGGCAGGCATATAGGGGATTTAATAAAAATGGGGCTAATTCTGTATATGGATGGATATATGGTGGAGTAGGTTTTGGTTTTTATATAGGCAATATATACGGTTCAGTAAAAGCAGCAAATAAATATAATTATACTCAGGATCATAAAATAATACACCAGGTTGATAAAGTTTTTACAGATTATATTGATTAGTTTTATTTTAATAACTGAATTTTTTGCTCAATCAATTAAAGAATCAAAAGAATATGCTGAGCATCAATATCAGATAGGTAATTATAATAATTGCATAGCTGCTTACAGGAGAATTATATTTTTTGAACCAGATCAGCAAAATTCGGAGATATACCGTAATTTATCCCATTGCTACTTTAATTTGAATGATTTTTATAAATCACATTATTTCAATCAAATGGCATATTCTGTTGAAAATAATGATAGTATTAAAACCGAAATAGGACTTCAAAATGTATTCATATACCTATTACAAAAAGAGTTTAATTATGCTCTATCTGAGCTTTTTGCTTTGCCTGAGCCTGGATCAGAAAATTTAATAAAAAAATATAATTTTTATAAAGGAGTTATATATTTTCAGCTAAATAAATTTGAAGAAGCGCAGCAATTTTTAAAACTTTCACTTATAAATGAAGATGAAATTGTTCAGCATAGACTGGATTCCCTTTTTCATAAAAATAAAAAAATTAGTCGTAAAAAACCATTATTGGCTCGATACATGTGTGTTTTTATACCGGGTTCAGGTCAGTTATACGCAGGATATCCAATTGATGCGTTAAATTCAATGACTATTTCAGGTGCTTTTTTATATTTATATATTTATACCATAAGATCATACTCTTTTGTTGATGGAATTCTTGCGGTTTTACCCTGGTTTGAAAGATATTATTTTGGGGGAATGGATAATGCTGAAGAACTTACAATTAAAAAAATTAATCAAAAAAGAAATCACATATATAAACAGATACTTGAAATTTATAAATAATATCGTTACATGAAATCGGAAAACCTGATTTATTTAATAGCATTTGGGAATATTCCCGGAATTGGCAGTATTAACGCAAAAAAGATAATTTCCAAAGTTGGTAGTGTTGAACAAGTATTTAAAGAAAAGAAATCAACTTTATTAAAAATTGATGGAGTAGGAAAATACCTGGTGGATAAGATTCTTAATAATGATGCGTTAAAAAAATTACAATATATTTTACGTGAATACACACAACTG
>CAZBZX010000011.1:0-1445 GCA_964496465.1 uncultured Bacteroidales bacterium | reverse complement strand
TTTCTAAGTATAATATTAAAGCTTTGTTTTATTTAGATAAAGATTATCCTCAACGGTTAAAACATTGCGAAGATTCTCCAATTATTATATATGTAAAAGGAAATGTTGATTTTGAAAAAACGAAAGTTATATCAATTGTAGGCACGAGAAATGCAACAAAATATGGTAAAGATATTTGTGATAAGCTGGTAAAAGAAATTGCTGAAAGAAACCATGATGCCTTAATAATTAGTGGATTGGCATATGGCATTGATATTTCAGCTCATAAAGCAGCGTTAAAAAATGGGTTGGAAACAGTTGGCGTTTTGGCTCATGGTTTGTGCCAAATTTATCCTTCTGCTCATAAAAATTATGCAAAGAAAATGCTTGATCATGGTGGATTAGTAACTGAATTTTTAAGTTCAGACACACCAGAACGTCAGAATTTTGTAAAAAGAAACCGCATTATTGCCGGACTGTCAGATGCTACCATTGTGGTCGAATCAGGTATAAAAGGAGGCGCTTTAATTACAGCCGATATTGCGAATTCCTATCATCGGGATGTATTTGCTTTTCCTGGCAGAACTGAAGACAATTGGTCAAATGGTTGTAATAAATTGATAAAAACAAACAAAGCAGCACTTATTGAAAATGTGGAAGATTTGGAATATTTGTTAGGATGGGAAGTGAATACAGAAAAAAGTAAATCAGTTCAGAAAAAAATATTTATTGAATTATCAGAAGATGAAAAGATGATACTTACTATTTTACAGGAAAGTGAAGAAGTTGCCATCGATTTAATTGCACTTAAATCAAAAATGCCGGTAAGCAAGGTGTCTCCAATTTTATTAAATCTTGAATTTTCGGGCTTAGTTAAAAGTTTACCGGGAAGTAGATATAAAATTCTCTAAAAGATTATTAGGATTATTTAATAATAACTTTTTTGTTTATATACATACCTTTTTTATCCTCTATTCTTAAAAAATAAATACCGGGTGTATATTGGTGAGTTAGTATTGAAATCGATTCAATATTGTCAATTTGTATCTTATTTAAAACAAAACCCTGCAAATTAATTATTTGCAACATAGTAATATTATGATTTAAAGTTACGGTAATTTTTTCCCTAGCCGGATTGGGAAATATCTCAATATTTTGCATTTCATTATTTACAATATTATCCGGGATTTCTTTATAAAAAATACTTGGATCTGGAATTATAATAAAAGAATCAATTGAATAATTAGGCCCAACCAGGGTATCCCGTAACCAAAATTCTCCAAAGCCAGGAAAACTAACAGAAGGTAAATTTGGGAATAATTCATCAGAATTTCCATATCCTTCAATCCAAAAGCCACATGTAGTTTTAAATTTTTTTCGTATTTCACCTTTAAATAAAGGGTCTTTATTTGTAAAAGTATCAATATCTTCAATTTCTGGTTCTGTTTTTTTTATTTGTTTACTTT
>CAZBZX010000010.1:0-28044 GCA_964496465.1 uncultured Bacteroidales bacterium | reverse complement strand
TTCAATTTCAAAGGGTTTGATATATTCACTAATTGTATCAAGAGAAAAATTTTCAGAATAGAAAAGATATCCGGGTTTAGATACATTTAAAGCATAGTTATAATGAATGGGTAAACATACCAGGAAATCTCCATCAGGTTTATATGATACTGATTCCATTACAAGGTCTGATGAACTTAATTCAAAGAGCTGAAATTTAGCTAACAATCCGGTTTTTGTATAGGCATCAAAAACATGCCCTTTTATATATGAAGAAGGTGTTGGCCGGGCTTCTTTATATAATTCAAACTCATAAATATCATCTCCTGATTCACTTAAGCGATTTGATGAAAAATAAGCAATATTTCCCCTGGCGTTTACTATTAATCCTTTTTCACTATGATATGTATTTATAGGGTATCCCAAATTTTTAGGATTGGCCCATGTATTTGAATCTAATTTTTGTGTATAATAAAGATCAAAATTTCCCATACCTGTTCTTCCTTTCGAAGCAAAATATAAAGTTTTATTATCAGAATGTATAAACGGATAAGCTTCATCTTCAATTGTATTAATAGTTTCTCCTAAATTTATTGGTGTTCCCCAATAACCTTCACTAGTTAATGTACTCATCCAAATATCCATTTTACCTGCTCCTTCAATTCTGTTACTCGCAAAATATAATGTCTTTCCATCAGGAGAAATTGAAGGCTGTGATTCCCATGCCCTTGAATTTATTGGCCGACCAAGATTTTTTGGAACTGACCACTCTTTTCCGTTTTTAATTGAATAATATATATCGCAACTTCCATATCCGTTAGGTCTGCTACATGCTGTAAAAAACATCATTTTTCCATCACTGGATATAGTTTGCGCTCCTTCGTTTCCTTCAGTATTAATGTTAATCATTTCAACAGCTTTAGACCATTTTCCTTCAATTAATTCACTTAATTGAAAATCTTCCTGGAATAATTGTTCTCCATTTTTATTTTTTTTGTTTTTGGGTAATAATACTGTATAAGTCAGGGTATTTCCATCGGCTGTAAGAGATGGAGAATATTCATCATTTTCTGAATTTATATTCTCCCCTAGATTTTTAGGATTAAAAGGTACAGGATTTTTTATTGCATTTATTGCAAAATTACATGATTCTAAATATTCGAATGCACTTATTTTGTCTATTTCACGGACATTTTTAAAGGCTAAAAATATTTCCAAATCATTTTTTGCACCATCGTAAATTCCTAAACTAAATTCTGCTTTAGCGAGATTTATGAAACCATTTTTAAAAAATGATGAGTCAATTGCTAATCCTTTTCTATAATATAAGATTTCTTTTTCAGTACTATCAATAGAATTATAAACATCAGCCAGGGTTAAAAATCCTTCAATAAATTTCTGATCAGTTTTAATGGCTATTTCAAGCTTTTTTATTGCTTTATCAATTTTATTTTCTTTTAACAAAACAAGGGCGCTTTCATAAGCCTTAATAGCCTTTTCAGATTCTGTAGTATATTGTTTTTTAGCAAAACAATTAATTCCAAAAACAACTATTATCATAAAAAACAGGTGTAATCTCATTATTTTTTTGTTTACGGAATGTGCATAAATTTATGCGATTGTAATGATATTCTCCATTTCGGATTTTCTTTAATATATTCTGTTATTTTATGAATAATATTATTATAGCAACTCCACTCAGGTTGTAAGTATAACATACAATTGTTTTTTACTTTTTTTGCATTTTTTTCAGCCCATATAAAATCATCTTCCTTTTGTATGATTATTTTTAACTCATTTGCTTTTGCAAAAATTGTTTGAACGGGTGGAATAGTTATTTTTGGTGATAAGCAAATCCAATCCCATTCACCAGTAAGTTGATATGCGCCTGAAGTTTCAATATACGTTTCGAAACCGTTGAATTTTAACTTTCTACATAAATAATTTAGGTTGTAATGCGTTGGTTCTCCTCCAGTAATTACTATTGCTTTTGCTTTATACTTAAGAGCCTTATCAATAATATCATCTGTTTGAGTCAACTTATGCACATCTGGATTCCAGGAAAATTTTGTATCGCACCATTCACAACCTACATCACAACCACCTAAACGAATAAAATAGGCAGCCTTACCAGTATGAAACCCTTCACCCTGTAAGGTATAGAACTCTTCTACTAAGGGCAATAATTCTCCCTTCTCCAACAATATTTCTTCTTCTTTTTTCAATTTACCCCAAATATATTGCAAAATTAATTATTATAAAGCAAAAATTTCATCTAGTCTTATTTTGAAACATCGGGGAGGGTAGTAGGTCTTTTCACTCGATAAGTATAAATGTTCCTTACTAACAGTAATTCCTTCAATTTGAGAACCTTTTAATAATGGGAATTCAACGATTTTTAATATTGAATAATTCTGAAAATCAATAATGGCAATAAAAGGGAGTTCGGTATTATGCCCACAAATAATTATTTTGTTTTCTGTTAAAACTTCTGCACCTGTTACCAGTCCATTTATTTCGATTGTATGAATTTTTTTAGCGATATAAGTCCCAGGTACTTTCGGAAGAGTATATAAAGTACTTTGATAATTTAACCAGTCTTTTGTTAAAATTAATAGTTGATTATTTCTACTTATCATTGATTCACAATCAAAAGCAGTTCTGGCTAAAGAAGGCTTATAATTAAATTGATCTTCATAAGTAAAAGATATGCTTTCGAAATTAAGCTTATACTGTTTTGATTTTTCTAAACTAGATTTTTCAACTTTATAAATTTTAAGGTTTTTTCTGCTACCAAAATTATTTCCAAAATCACCAACATAAATATAATCTTCATCTTGAGTAATATCTTCCCAATCAATATTATTTCCATGTATCAATTTAGCCTCAGAAACTATATGACCACTTTTTTTTGATATTTCATATAAAATTGGTTTCCCGCCACTATCATTAAATGTCCATAATGATCCATTATACGATAGTAAACCAGAAGTTTCATTTACTTGATTAGGAAGTATAAAAAAGTTGAGTGGTTTATTATATTGGATTATTATACTTTGACAATATATTTTTTGAAAAGCAGAAGTTAAAAGTAAAATATAAAATATAAGTCTCATCCGGGAATCACAATATGAATTAATATTTAGGGATTTAAGAAACCGTAAGCCGAAAGCATTTTGTAAAAAATATCGGTATTTTCATAAAATCCACTAAATAGTTCAGCATTAGGTCCATATGCGTATACTGGAACCCAAACCCCTGTATGGTCTTTAGATGCAAAATCACATTCAATTTCACCTTTTTGAATATTTCCGTCAATAATTCCTAAGCCACCTGTTTCATGATCTGCTGTTACAATTATTAATGTTTCACTGTTATTTTTAGCAAAATCTAAAGCTACCCCAACTGCTTTATCAAAGTCGATTACTTCGCTATTTACAAAATCAATATCATTTTCGTGTCCACCCCAATCAATTTGTGATCCTTCAACCATTAAAAAGAATCCGTTTGTATTCTTTGATAAAATATTTATGGCAGTTTGAGTAGAAATTGATAATAAGTCTCCTCTGCCTTCAGATATTTTTGGATTATGAGATACAGATGTAAATGCAGCGAGTTTATCACAATTGATGTTTTTTAATTTATCATTATCTTGTAAAACAGTATAGCCTTTATTTTTTAAACTGTCTATTAAATTTAAACCATCCTTTCTTTTGTTGAAATTTTCACTTCCGCCGCCAATAAAAACATCTATATCAGTTTTTAGAAAATCTAATGCTATTTCTTCATAATTATATCGATAAATATTATTTGAAATAAATGCTGCAGGAGTTGCATGTGTTATAATTGATGTTGCAACTAATCCTGTGCTATACTTATGTTCTTCGGCTATTTTAAGTATTGATTTTAATTTTGTGGAATCAGGTGTTAATCCAATTAATTTATTGTTTGTTTTATGTCCGGTTGCTATAGCTGTACCCGATGCACCTGAATCTGTAATATACTTATCAAGTGAATAGGTGCGCTGAATACCAATCACTGGAAATTTAAGAATATTTAATTCACCTTTATTTACTGTATATGCTGCATATAATTGGGTAAGCCCCATACCATCGCCAATTAATAGGATAATGTTTTTTACTTTTTTCTCTTGGAAAGAATTCTCATTTCCTTTATTGTGAGCACTGGTTAATGATAATAGAATTAAAATACAAAGGGAAATATGTTTTAATTTCATTATATGATTTTAATACAATAAATAATAAAAATTTAAAGATTGTTCAAAGATAAGAATTAGTTCCAGGAAATAGAATATTCAGTTACATTATCTCCTTTTGCTAATGATTTTGTAATATTAACAGAAAGGTCTTTACACTTTGTAATTTCTAAAGCTCGTTCGATCCATCCTGCAATACGAAATTCTATAATTTCATTTGGATTACTAAATTCAGTGATATGAACTTTGACTGATTTGGTCCCTTGCTCAACAACTTCCATTGCTGAAGGGCTGTAATAAGTTGGCAAGATTTTACTTGCGCGCTGAATAAGGTAAGCTGGATTTAATACCCTGATAAACACTTTGTAAATTCCATTTAAAGATACTTCGGCGCTGTAACGTCCTGATTCCCAGGCGCCTTTGTTAGCGGAATTGAAAATAATTTCACCAATTTTTTCAGTTGGAATTACGGCAGCGTTATCTATTGGATACCAGTTTGTAGCGTATATTGGATTAGAAAATATTTTCTTAGATTCTTCAGGTAAGGAGTTTATCCATTCGTTTAATTTCTCAGGGTGATGTGTTTCAACATAATCCTTTATTGATTTTACAGCAGATCCTTTAATATTCATTTCATTAATTTTTTGTTTGTCCTAAAATACAAAAATTAATGAAATATTTAACTAAGATTATATGGTTTTATTTACAGTGATTTTATCTGTTTTATTCTCACACTGTTTAATTTGAGGCCTTTTAAGTATTACAATATACTTTAGGCCAATGTTGTCTTCGTTTGAATTTTTTAAATTAATTACAAGCATATTTCAAAAATTTAGATATTTTATTTAATAATAGTTCAACATTTATTGGTTTCTCTATATAATCATAAGCTCCTAAGTTGAGTGATCTATTTAAACTTTCTTTATCACTATAGGCAGTAACAACAATAATGGGTATCTCTTTATTAGCTTCGTCCTTTTTAATTCTTTCCAGAAAGTCAAATCCACTTAATACTGGCATATGTAGGTCAAGTAAAATTAAATCCGGAGTAAATTCATGAAGAATTTTAAACGCATCTACTACGCTAATAACAGTTTTAATATCATATCCTTTCTCGCTTAATATTGCGTTAAGAAGCACTATATTGGTAATTGAATCATCAATAATTAATATGGATATTCTATCTTTATTCATTTTGTTATATTAATTATATAAAAATACGTATTTGATGAAAAGATAATCGTTTATTTATATTGAGATGGCTTAATCAGAACGATGATATACATCATCATTTTTACTGAGTTTTGTAATAATTCTTTTTTTTGTATATTTAACTCATATTGAATAATCGGTTATATCTATTATTTATTTAGGTGAATAATTTAACCTTTAATGTCAAATATGGAAAATATAAGCTGCCCGGTCCCATCATATAATGTTTTATCCGAAGATGAAATTGAAATGATTAACGAAAGCAGTTATTATGTGCCTTACAAAAAAGGAGATATCATTTTCAGACAAAATACTCCGACTTCACATATAATGTTTATTAAATCTGGTTTAGTTAAAATATATAAGGAAGGAAGAAATAAGAAAGTCATCATTTTAAAAATATCAAAGGAAAACCAATTTATTGGCTTACTATCAATTTTTGGAGAGAATCTTTTTCAGTATTCAGCCTCAGCATTAGAGGATACGGAAATTTTTTACGTTGATATTGGCGTTTTTAAAAATATAATTAAACAGAATGGTAGTTATTCAATTCATTTAATGCGTCAACTAAGTTTAGATGGATTACAAATATTTCAAAAATTAATAAACTTTTCTCATAAGCAATTACCAGGCCGTATAGCTGAGATCATTCTATATTTTTCAGAAGAAATATTTAAAAATCCTGTTTTTGAATTTCCTCTAACACGTCAAGAACTTGCCGAACTTGCCTCTACTACCAAAGAAAGTTTAATTAGAACATTATCTGAATTTAAGAATGATAAAATTATTGATTTAGATGGTAGAAAGATTGAAATAAGGAGCCATGATATAATAAAAATTTTGAGTAAATTAGGTTAAGTTTAATTATGAAATAAACTGAAATATTGAATTATGCCTGGAGTTTTATATCTTGTTCCTGCCCCTATATCAGATAATCAAATTGAGTTTTATTTACCAGGTGAACTTAAAAATATATTAAATACTATTGACTTTTATATTGTTGAAAATGTTAGGAGTGCAAGAAGATATATTTCAAAGTTAAAAATTGAAAAGGCAATTGATGATCTTAATTTTTTTATTTTAAATAAACATACCAGGCTGGAAGATATCCCTTCATTTTTAAATCCCGCTTATGATAATAATAATATAGGATTAATTTCTGAAGCTGGAGTGCCTTGTGTTGCTGATCCTGGGGCCTTAATTGTAAAAGCTGCACATGAAAAAAATATTAAAGTTGTACCGTTAGTTGGCCCTTCTTCAATTTTGTTGGCATTGATGGCTTCCGGTCTGAATGGACAAAATTTTTCATTTGTAGGATATTTACCCATAAGTAAAAATGAGAAAATCAAAGCAATCAGAAATCTTGAAAAAAGGTCTCAACATGAAAATCAAACACAAATATTTATAGAAACACCATATCGGAATAATCATTTGGTTGAAGATTTATTGCTTGTCTTATCTCCGGACACTATGTTGTGTCTTGCTGTTGATCTAACGTCAACTAATGAGTTTATTCAAACTAAATCAGTGAGGGAATGGAAGAAAAAGATTCCTGATTTAAATAAAAAACCCACCATTTTTTTAATTCATAAATATTAATAAAAAGTTTTTCGCAGAAACGAATGATTTTAACGTAAAACTGAAATAGAATTTATTTCAAAAATAAAAGTGGAATATGGTGGAATTTCAGTTCCAATATAATTGTTTCCAAAAGCCATGTTTGACGGAATGATAATGACACTTTGCCCATATTCTTTCATTTTTGTTAAACCTAAATACAATGGCCTGTTTAGCGCTGTATCTTCATAGAAATAAAGCGAATCATAATTTAAGGTAAATAATTTTTGATCTAAATCGCTGGAAAAAAGGATGTCATCATTTAATAGTTTACAGTTGTATTCAAGTTTTACTTTATCAAGCATTGATATATTATTGCCTGTACCTTCCTTTAATTCAATATAGCAAAATCCGTTAGTATCTGGTTGAACATTATAGTTATGTTCTTGAATATAATTATTAATATTATTTATCTCCCAGTTTTTTGGAACATTAATAATATTATTAATATGAATTCTATATAAATAGGTATAATAATTGTTAAATGTCGAATTAGGTGAGTAATATGCAAGTTTAAAAGGAATTATAAAAGTTCCGGTTCCACCTTCCCGCATAAAAAGAATTCCTTGATTAATGCCTTCAATAATTTGACCGCTTCCGACTACGAAGTTGAAATCGGTGTGATCATATTTATCTGGAAGGTTATTGTCAATTGTACAACCACAGAAATCAATTGATACAAAGTCACCGTCCAGCACTGTATCTCCATCGCCAAGTGTATCTTCAATATAATAAATACCATTTTCTGTTATGGTATCTATATCAATATTTTTTATATACTCACTTATTTTTATATGTTCATCTTCTGTGGCCTTATCTACCTCATTTCTGCAAGACTGGAAAACAAGAAAAGTAATACTTATGATGATGAGAATTCTATTTGTCATATTTTAGGTCTAACCTGCAGTAAATCAACTTCAAAAATAATTGATGTAAAAGGTGGAATTATCCCTGTGCTTGAGCCTCCCTCACCAAAGCCAATATTTGAAGGAATAATCACCAGAGCTTTTGTTCCTTCAGACATCATACCAATGGCTTCTTCTAAGCCTTCAATAACCTGCCATTTCTGACCATAAACAAATTCAAAAGCTTCATTTCGTTTTTTTGTTGAATCAAAAAATTTGCCATTTAAAAACTTACCCTCATAATGCACAACTACTGTATCTCCTAATTCAACAAGATGTCCATTGGTTTTCTTTAAAGGTATGAAATACAGACCCGATTTTGTTGGGGAAACAGTAATTTCCTCTTCATCAATGAATTGCTTAAGTATAATTTTTTCATACTCTCCAAAATCTTCAATCCAGCTTAAAAACGCTTCTTTTTCATTTTGATATTCTTTCTGGGTCTGGACTTCCATTAAGTTAATATCAATTTTCATTTTTGAATTTTCAGGAATAAATGAAGGTAGACTCGTTCTTAAGGTATTACTAAAGAAATTATCAGCAGAAATTATAAAACTTGCACTATCTCCTTCATTTAAGAGTAAAAAACAATCATCAATGGAACCTGAGTAGGATGGTTTGGATATTTGAAATTTTCTTTTTCCAGAGAAAAAAATCGAATCATTTATAGTTCTATAGGTTATTTTAACTGTGATATAATCACCAGGTGAAGCTTTCTTAACACCTTCTCCAAATTTTATTAATTTGTAATACAGATCTTTTTTCTTTGCAGAATATCCTTCATATGGTGAATTATTGCAAGAACAAAGAAGTAATCCTATTATAGAAATGAAGAAAAGAAATTTATTCATATTCTTCTGAAATTTTAATTAATTCAATATCATAAACAATGGTTGAACGAGGTGGAATTTTATGCTCATCGCCAGTCAATCCGTATGCAAGATGAGGAGGTAAAATAAATTTCGCTTTATCTCCCTCTCGCAGAAATAAAATTCCTTGTTCCAAACCTGATTCAACCCCTCCTTTACCAATGATAAAAGATTTTGGATTTGTTGAATCAGATTTATAACAAATTGTCCCATCTAATAAACTTATCTCATAATTTATTGTTGCCAAAGAACCAAACTTTGCTTGTCGACCAATCCCATTTTTATAAATCATATAGTATAATCCGCTTTCCGTTTTGTTCATTTCCCATTTTCTTCTGCCTATATAATTTTCAATGGCCTCAGCATCCTTCTCAACAAGAAATTTATTTATTTCAATTAAAGAATTTTTATCTTTAATATACTTTTTGTTGTTATCAGGTTGCTCACTTTGATGACAAGAAAATAAAATAAAATTTAAAATCAAAAAAAAGAAACTAATATTTAGCAAGTTAAGCTTATTTTGCCTTATTTTATTATTCCAACTCATTTTTATATTCAGCTAATAAGTTTACAAATTTTTTTATTGCATTTTTCATGTTCTCTTTTGATCTTCCACCCGCGGCATTTTTATGTCCTCCTCCATTAAAGTGCTTTATTGCAAACTCATTTGCCTTAAAATTATTTTTTGACCTGAAAGATAATTTTATTTCATTTTCCCTTTCAATAAAAAGAGTCGAGAACTTAACATTTTTAATTGAAAGGGGATAATTCACAAAACCATCAGTATCACCAACTTCATGTTTGAATTTTTTTAATTCTTTTTTTGTTAAAGATAAATAAGCTGTATTATATTTTTTAATATATTTTAATTTTTTCTTTAAAACATAGCCTAGAAGTTTCATTCGGTTATTTGAATAGGAATCATAAATATTACAATTTATTTCATTTATATTTATATCTAAATCAAATAATTCACCGAGTATTTCAAATGTTCTTTTTGACATATTATGACGAAATTGAACAGTATCAGTCATAATACCAGCATATAAACATGAAGCAATATCTTTATCAATATTACTTTGAAACGCTGAAGAATTTATGACTTCATAAACTAATTCGGCTGTTGAACTTACATGCGTGTTGCTATAAATAAAATTGGCAAAGCTATCTGGATTAGGATGATGATCGATTAAAATTATATTAGCCTTGCTTTGTTTAATTTTCTTTCCAATTTCATCTGTTCGTTCAATGGAGTTTAGATCGACTGCAATAAATAAATCACTTTTTAAAATAATTTCATCAGATTTGACAGCTTCATTTTCATAAATTTTAATTTCTTTACTTCCTTTCATCCACATTAAAAAATCTGGAATTTGATTGGGTATAATTACATTAACATTCTTATTTAATTTCCTACAATATAAGTATAATGCTAGCACTGAACCAATAGCATCTCCATCGGGATTATAGTGAGAAACGATAACAATATTTTTGCATTTTTCAATTTCAGAATGAATGCTCTCGATAATATTTTTGAAATCAGCGTTATTCAATTGTCTTATAAAATAATTTATGGTCAAATATAAAAATTTAAAGCAACAATAGAATAATATGATATATTTTATATTTTAGCAACCGTTTAATAAATAATTCAACAAATCAATAATTCAACAAATCAATAATTCAACAAATCAATAATTCAATAATTCAATAAATCATTAAATCATTAAATCATTAAATCAATAATTCAACAAATCAATAAATAATCTTATGTCCTTAAATTACACATTTACAATTATTAAACCTGGTGCCGTTCGCCATGAACATATTGGTCCCATATTAGCTATGATAAATAAAGCTGGATTTCATATTGCAGCCATGAAATATTTAAAATTAAATAAAGAACAGGCTGGTGCGTTTTATTCTGTGCATAAGGGGAAACCATTTTATGAAAGTTTAATTGAGTTTATGACTTCAGGACCAGTAGTTGTTGCCATTTTAGAAAAACAAAATGCAGTTGCAGAATATAGAAAACTAATGGGGGCAACAAATCCGCAAGAAGCAGAAGAAGGAACAATTCGTAAATTGTTTGCTGAATCACTACAAAAAAATGCTGTTCATGGATCGGATAGTGATGAAAATGCAATTTTGGAAAGTGATTTCTTTTTCTCAAAAGTTGAGAGGCATCATTGGGATGGCGAGTTGTCTATAAATCATTAGAAATTCAATTGTTAGTTAATAAATATCTTGTTAAGAAAGAATTTCTGTATTTCAAAATTTTCAATCTGGAAAGTTGGAATAATGGAATATTGGAATATTGATGGGGAAATTAAAAACATTTGCATAAAAAATATTTGCAAAGAGACCTTAATTTTTTATTTAAATTCACTATCCCAATCCTCATTTTTTCAACTTTTTTTGTAATGATTTAATAAGTTGTAATAATTCATTTTCAGTTTTATAGTGCAGTTTATCTAATTCCTCATAATCAGATTTTGATAATTATTGAGCTTTATAAAAGCTATAAATACAAGAATGGTATTCTCCGCTTGAACCTAATGCAAAATCTAAAAATCGAAGATACTCATTAATACTTTTTTTTGAATAGCCTTCTGCTATATTTCTATTAATGCTATGATAACAATCAATACAATTTGATACAGTTTTTTTTAATTCAAAAGGAAAATCATTTAATAATTGACACGTTTGAATGTATAATTCAATTGCATCCTTCCATTATTCCAAAGTAATTATAAAAAGAAGACCAACTATTTATTTTAGCTTGAGATAATCCTTTTATTTTTCTTTCATTTAAAAACAATATCATCTACTAATTTTTCTCCAGCTGTTTCATTAAGCTTTTGAAGAAGCCCGTCTTTAATCATGAATAGTTCATTTCTAACTACTGAGGAACTAAGTTTTACAAATAGGATCTTTTTTTTAATATAAAGTCCAATAGTATATTTTGCTATAGTTTTTCCAACAATATCTTCCCACGATTTAATCAGTCGAACTTGCTTAATCTTATCATCAATATTAAATTCTTTTAATGATTCTTTTAAAACATCCTGAAGTTTTTGCGTATTGCTTTTTCTCATTATTTTTCAGCTGATAAATTAAAGAGTTTATACTCAATAGATGTATTTTTTAATATTTTTTCTAAGCGATCTTGATTGGTATCTGTTATTATAATTTGTCCGAAATTTTTTTCGGCAACCAATTTAACAATTTGTTTAACCCTTTCACTATCAAGTTTGTCAAAAATATCATCAAGTAATAAAATAGGTTTGTAGTGATTTATTTCGCTTATAAAATCGAATTGAGCCAATTTAAGTGCTATTAAATATGATTTTTGCTGACCTTGAGATCCTATTTTTTTTATAGGGAAACTGGATAAATTAAATATTAAATCATCTTTATGAATACCCTTCGTGGTATATTGTAAGATTCGATCTTTATCAATTGATCGAATTAGTAGGTCTTTAAAATTATTTTTTTGTAGATCTGATTCATATTTTAAATCTACTTTTTCATTTTTAAGCGAAATATATTCATAGTATTTCTGAAAAATTGGAATAAATTTTTCAATAAAATTATCTCTTTCTTTAAAAATTTTTTCACCAGGAGATATTAGTTGTTCGTTCCAAATATCAATTGACAATTGATCGAATTCACCTGATTTAGCTAAATTTTTTAATAATTTATTCCTGTGGGTTAATGCTTTGTTATACTTAATTAAATCTTCAAGATAACTTTTATTGTATTGAGAAATAATCCCACTAATAAATTTGCGCCTTTCCTCACTACCACCAGTAATTAATTCATAATCAATAGGTGAAATAATAACTAAAGGAAATAGACCAATATGATCGGAAAGTTTCTGGTATTCCTTCTGATTTCTTTTAAATTGCTTTTTTGCACTTCTTTTTACGCCACAATAAACATTCTCAGTTTTATTTGATTTGTCATATTCCCCTTGAAGAACAAAAAAATCTTCCTCGTGTTTTATATTCTGGCTATCTATAGGATTTAAGAAACTTTTACAAAATGATAAATAATAAATAGCATCCAGGATATTTGTTTTTCCAACCCCGTTTTTTCCAACAAAACAATTGATCTTATCTGAAAGCTCAATCTCTTTTTGACTGTAGTTTTTGAAATTAAGAAGGGCTAGTTTTTTTAAATACATAAAGATGATAATTATTAATTCTGTAAAAATATAAATTATTAATGACCAGAAATCTAAATTTTATAAACTTTTATTTCAAAAAATTTGATAAATAAATTACATTTGCGTCCTAATTTAAAAGAATGAAATAATATTATTATGTCAAAGAAGAAAACAAATCAATCTTCTGAGCAATTAGAAGTGGTTGAAAATGCATTAAGTAGATCAGAACAGTTTATTGAAGAGAATCAAAAAATTATTACAATAGTTGTATTATCAATACTTGGGTTAGTAGCTGTTATAATGGGTGTTAAAAGATATTATATTAATCCATTAGAAAATGAAGCTCAGGCTCAAATGTTTATTGCTGAACAATATTTTGAACGTGATTCCTTTAACCTGGCATTATATGGCGATGGTAATTATTTTGGATTTATCGATATTATAGATGAATATGGGATTACTAAATCAGGAAATCTGGCAAAATATTATGCAGGAATTTCTTATCTTAATATTGGCGAATATGAAGACGCAATTAGTAGTTTAAAGAAATTTAAAGCAAAAGATAAAATTGTTGGAGCGATTAAATATGGGGCAATGGGTGATGCAAACATGGAAATAGGTGAAATTGATAAAGCAGCAAAACTATATCTAAAAGCATCAGATTACAATAAAAATGAATTTACAAGCCCTATTTATTTAATGAAAGCAGGATATGCTTTTGAAAGCCTTGGGGATTATAAAGCAGCTTTAAAAGCTTACCAAACAATAAAGGATAAATATTCTGAATCGAATGAAGGACGAAATATTGAAAAATATATTACAAGAGCTGAATTAAATTTATAATAAAAAGAGAATATTTTTATAACTTTAAAGTATCAATAACTTACTTGTTGTTGATACTTTTTTATTTTAAATATATGGCAAATAAAAAGAAAGACCTTTCATCCTTTAATTCAAAATCAGTTCCCTCAGCAAAAGGAATGCGTTTTGGAATAGTAGTTTCTGAGTGGAACAGTGAAATAACGAATGTTTTACTCGATGGAGCAATTCAAACCATAGTATCACATGGATCAGAACAAGATGATATTGTTATAAAATATGTACCCGGAACATTTGAGTTGCCTTTTGCAGCGAAAGCCATTTATGAATCGCATGATTTAGATGCTGTAATTTGTTTAGGATGCGTTGTAAGAGGTGAAACGCCGCATTTTGATTATATATGTCAAGGCGTAACCCAGGGAATAATGAATTTAAATACACAAATAGATATTCCTGTTATTTTTGGGGTATTGACAACTGAAAATATGGATCAGGCTAAAGATAGGGCAGGAGGCACTCATGGGAATAAAGGTGTTGAAGCTGGGATTACAGCGATAAAAATGGCAGCCTTAAATATGGAGTTAATTGAAGATTCGATAATGAGAGAAGATGATTTAAATGGATATTTTGATGATGAATTGCTGAATTAACGAATATTCAATTATTGTTATTATAATAATAGTAAGAAGTAGACTGCTATAAATTAAATTAAATAAATGGAATAATGGAATGTTGGAATAGTGGGGAGGAAATTTAAGTTGAGTTTAGGATATTGTCAGCGTATTATTTTTCCATGATTCCATATGCTGGATTAAAAAGTAGGAGCAAAGTGTTTTAAGTTTAATTCAGGTAAAAATTAAGAAAAATAAAAACATATTTTTATATTTGCGTCCGATTAAAAAATGGTTCCGTACCTGCCTGCCGGCAGGCAGGGCTCAGTCCCGATTTTATCGAGATCCCTGCCTGTCAGCAGACAGGTTTGATTTCGTAATAAAATCGAGGATCCACGAAAATCTAGAAAAAGCAAAGCTTTTAAGATTTTCGGGACTGGATAGAGCAAAGAGTATTAGAAATTGAAAATGAAGAAAATAAAAATAAGGATGGTTCCGTAGCTCAGCTGGATAGAGCAACGGCCTTCTAAGCCGTAGGTCATGGGTTCGAATCCCGTCGGAATCACTTGATGATTAAATCCCTGATTCACCTAGTGAATTGGGGATTTTTATATAGTTGAATTCAAGCATGCTTAAGAATTCAACTATATAAAAAGGCCATTGCGAACAAAGTGAGCAGGGATTTAATCCATTTCACAGAGCACCAGGGATCATGAAATAATCCCGCCTGAATCACAAAATTGTTTTAAGAAATATTCAGAATATTTTATTCTAAATTGTTACATTTCAAGGTTCTCTTGACTTAGTTTGAAGTTTATCCTGCACATTTATTAATAGTTGAATGCTGGTGCCTGGAATATTTAAGAGTTTTTGATATTATTTTTATTCCTATTATATTTATTATCAATAAACTCATATAGTTGGTAACTTGCTGGTTAATAATTAAAGTTTCGAATCGTTATTACTAGCATGCCAATTGATATAAGCTAAAATAATTATACCAGTGAATAAAACTCGTCGTAAGTTTATAAAAGAAGTTGCCCTTACTGGCGTAGTGTCAACTTGTATACCTAAATCCGGAGTGTTGGCATATATAAATGAGGATCAGGAAAAGCAAAATATGACCGAAGGAATGGTTTTTCTTTTTCAGGGAGATTCAATTACAGATGGTAATCGAGGTAGAGATAATGATCCAAATCACATTATGGGACATGGCTATGCATTTAGTATAGCCAGTAGAATTGGAGCAGACTTTCCGGAAAAAAAATTAACATTTTATAACCGGGGAATAAGTGGAAATAAGGTAAACGATTTGGCCGACCGCTGGCAAACTGATACCCTTGATTTAAAACCAGATGTATTAAGTATCCTGGTTGGGATTAATGATTCTTCTTCGGCTGTGTTTCAATACGAGCCTGTTATCACCATTGAAAAGTACAAAGAGCTTTATAAATTATTAATTGATAAAACGCTGGCAAGTTTACCGAATATCATTTTGGTATTATGCGAACCATTTATTTTAAAAGTTGGAAGGGTTAAAGATAATTGGGATGCATATTATTCAGATGTTACAAAAAGACAAGCCATTGTTAAAGATCTGACTTTGCAATATGATGCAGTTTTTGTTGGTTTCCAGAAAGTTTTAGATGAAGCCTGTAAAAAAGCACCTGCTGATTACTGGATTTGGGATGGAGTGCATCCTACTGTTCCAGGGCATGAACTTTTAGCACGGGAATGGATAAAGCAAATAGAAAAACGAATTTCATTTTAATAAAATCGTAATACAAATTAAATAATTCTTGACTACTAGAAATTTATAAATAGTTTTCTCATAAAAAATTATAATAATATATATTCTTAATTAAACAACGATATAAATTACGAACCAAAATAAATCAATATGAAAAAAAGATTTTTATTCAATTTCACATTGTTTTTTATACCTATCATTTTAAAATCACAAATATTTAATATTAATGATTTTGGTGCAATCCCGGATGGATTAACATTAAATACTACATTCATACAAAATGCAATTGATTCTTGTTCGAAATTTGGTGGTGGTAGAGTATATGTGCCATCAGGAATATTTATTACAGGAACAATAGAACTTAAATCAAATGTTAACTTGTACCTTGAATCTGGCGCTGAGCTTAAAGGAAGTTCAAATTTAGAAGATTATAGAAATTATAAAGCTGCTAATTATGATTCAACTCATTATGGTATTATTTATGCACATAAAGCAAAAAATATATCCATAACAGGTCAGGGAGCTATAAATGGAAATGAAGAAGTATTTTTTAGTTGGAAAATTGCAAAAAACATTGAATGGGGTGGCGTTCAATATACCCGGCAAAAGGAAAATTACAGGGCGGTAAAAAGTGGTATCGGTGATGGCCCTATAATGCCAAAAGAAAGACCACGGCAAATGGTTATATTTTCTGAATGTTCAAATGTATTAGTGCGAGATATTCAATTAATTAAATCACCCTTTTGGACTCTTCATTTTGCAGATTGTGATGGAGTTATCGTAATCGGAGTAAAAATCTGGGCAAGTTTGGAAACCCCAAATAGTGATGGATTAGATATTACTTCATGTAATAATGTAATTATATCTGACTGTGATATTAGAACTGGTGATGATGCCATAGCCATTACCGGATATGCATATCATTTTGAATTACCCGGATATCATAATCTTCACCATCAATCAGGAAACATTACCATTACAAACTGTAATCTTCAATCTCGTTCGAGCGGAATTAGAATAGGATTTTTAGATCAAAATACTATTCGCAATATTCATATAAATAATGTAAATATTACTAATTCTAATCGTGGCATTGGAATTTTTTTAAGGGATGAAGGCTCTATTGAAAATATTACAATTTCGCAGGTTGCTATCGAAACTAGATTACACACGGGTGATTGGTGGGGTAACGGTGAGCCAATCCATATTTCTGCTGTAAGGGGAAATCCCGATGTTAAATTAGGCCAAATTAAAAACGTTACTTTCAGAGATATTACCTGCATTGGAGAAAATGGTATTTTAATATATGGCTCTGATGAAAGCGTAATTGAGGATGTTAGATTTAAAAATATGCGGTTTATATTAAAAGATAGCAAGCTTAATGATGCGGCAGGAGGAAACATTGATTTAAGAGGGGCTTTTGGAGATAAACAATTATTTTCATTCGATATTTCTGCTTTTTATGCCCAATATATCAATAACTTATCTTTACATGATGTGAAAATTGAATGGGAGAATATAAATGAAAATTATTTTAATTATGGTATTCATATTAAGAATTTTAATAAGGTGGAATTGGCTGATGTTATAACAACCCCTTCACCTTCAAATAAAAATTTACCTGCTGTTTTTATAGAGGATGGTTCAGGCTTCAATACTAATTTGGATTCAAATTTTTATTGTAAAAAGAGTGTTATAGATTAAATTTAACTTTTGGCTGCAATGCTGAATAATATTTTTATATTGAACTTTACTTTTAACAGGAATGCATAAAAGCGCTAAAAATAAAATTTTATGATTTTAGAATCTTTAAATAAACTATTCTTAATCCTTATTGCTGGCTGTTCAATATATTTGATTGATCCTAATCTATCAGCCCAGGATCAACAGATTAATTCAATACCTTATACATGGAAAAGTGTTCAGATTGTTGGTGGTGGATTTGTGGATGGGATTATATTTCATCCAACTGAAAACGGACTTTGTTATTGTCGTACTGATATGGGAGGTGCCTATCGTAGAAATCCGGAAACTTTGAAATGGGAACCATTGTTGGATTGGCTTTCATATGATGATTTGAACTTGATGGGTGTTGAAAGTATTGCACTGGATCCTTCAAATCCGGAGATGGTTTTTCTTTCATGCGGAACTTATTCAAATAGCAGAACTCCTTATGGAGCAATACTTCGCTCGGATGATCGCGGAAATACTTTTTCACGAACGGATGTTCCATTTAAAATGGGGGGTAACGAAGACGGACGTGGAAATGGGGAAAGAATGGCAGTTGATCCTAATAACGGTAGCATTATTTACCTTGGAACCCGTCATGATGGATTATGGAAAAGTATTGACAGGGCAGTAACATGGAATAAAGTGGAGAGCTTTCCTGATGTTACAGAAAATCCCCCAGACAATATGCATAATAAAGATAGTTTACGATTCTGGCGATGGATGAACCAAGGTTGTGGTATTAATTTAGTAATTTTTGATCCAAAAAGTGGAGCAAAGGGTAAACCAAGCTCAACTATTTATGTTGGAGTTTCGTTAAAAAATCGTGAAAATTTTTTCTATAGCCACGATACCGGAAAAACATGGAAACCTGTATCAGGCCAACCAATAAAATACAGACCCACACATGCTGTTTTATCTTCAGATGGAAACCTGTATATAACATATGGTAGCTCACCTGGACCTTCTAGAATGAGAGATGGTGGGGTTTGGAAATATAATATAAAGAATGGTACTTGGACGGATATTTCACCGGATAAACCCGATCCTGAAACGCGACCATTTGGTTATGCCGCTGTATCTGTTGATAAACAAAATCCAACATGTTTAATAGTAAGTTCTTACAATAGATATGAAATTGCCAATGGTGAAGATATTTTTCGTAGTACCAATGGTGGAAAAACATGGAAACAGGTTTTTCTGAATGGGGGAATACTCGATTCTACGATGGCCCCATATACTTCACGGACAGGAATTCATTGGTTATTCGATATTGAAATAGATCCTTTTAATTCAGATCATGCTATGTTTACAACTGGTTTTGGAGGATATGAAACCTTCAACCTTAGTGATATGGACAAAGATAAACCTACAACATGGAGCATTATGAGCACTGGTATTGAAGAAACTGTTGGTCTAGATTTACATAGCCCGCCAAAAGGAGCCCAACTTATATCTGCTATTGGCGATTATGGTGGTTTTGTTCATTGGGATTTGGATAAACCTTCGCCTGAAGGAAACTTTGATAATCCCCGGTTTGGTAACACGAATGACCTGGCTTTTGCTGAAAATAATCCGGATATTATGGTACGCGTTGGTAATGCAACTAATTATAATCCGGATAAAAATATTGGTTATTCTTTAGACGGAGGAAAATCATGGCAACCGACAAATGGTTTACCTTATACAAAAAGCAGGGGAGGAAGTATTGCGGTTTCCTCAGATGGGAACACATGGATATGGTCGCCAGCCCGTGTTCGAAATGGATGGGGTCCCGGAAGTACCATTCAACCTTCGGCAGTTTACTTTACAGTTGATAAAGGTAATGCATGGAATAAATGCAATGGTGTACCGAATAATACAAGGGTAGTAGCTGCTCCAACTAATTCAAATAAATTTTATGCTATGAATTTATTCGATGGAAAATTTTTTATTAGCATGGATGGAGGCGAAAACTTTAGCGAACAGAATTTAAATTTACCAGGTGGTGTACCTTTTAAAAATGAGGATAGGGGTGATTCAAGAGGAGGGCAGGATCAGTTATATGTTACCCCCGGCAGGGATGCAGATTTATGGATCGCTGCTTTCGATGCACTTTATCATTCTATCGATGAAGGTACAACATTTATTAAAATTGATCATGTAGATCAGGTTTATGCTTTTGGTTTTGGAAAAAATGCACCTGATAAAGATTATCCTGCTATTTATTTAATCGGAACTATAAATGGTGTTCGGGGAGTATTCTGCTCGGTAGATGTAGCTGAAAGTTGGACTCGTATTAACGATGATCAACATCAGTGGGGACTGCTCCTTCAAATTACTGGAGATCCAAAATTGTTTGGAAGAGTTTATATTGGTACACACGGCAGGGGAATTTTATATGGAGATCCTGTAAAATAAGAGATTTGATATGCAATAAGTGAAAAATTATTAAAGAAAATATATAATCATTTAAATATAGAAATATGCAAAGAAAAACATCATTACAAAAAATAATTATTACTTCAATACTGTTATCTGGGTTTTTATTATTATTTCATAATCACCTTTGGAGTCAAATACCCATTCAGTCATCAGATAAAAATCAGGAATTATTAAATGAGCCTTTTGACATTAGCGATGATTTTCGCAATTTTTCAAATACCTACTATCTTACAGATAGCCTTTCTGCTTTCGATCCTATAACAGGTAAGGGTGAAATTAAATATAACCGGTACGAATATTCAACCCGACAGGCATTTAATAATATGCTGGCAGTATTAAGACCAGTAGGTCCAAATGAATTTCCTGCAAAAGAATATGCTGTTTCACCTTCACTGCCCTTTTCTATTGAATTCATTTCAGAACGCACTATACGGATCAGGATGAGTTCGCGTTATCAGGTATCTCCTGATCAGGAATCGCTTATGTTGGTTAATGGAAAAGTCACAACGGATAACAGTTCATGGGAATATAGTAAAACAGCGGATGGATATCAATATAAAAGTCCATACGGGATAGTAAAAATTTCACAATATCCATGGCGGATTGAGATATTTGATAGAGATGGAAAACCAATAACCCATACTATAAATATTAGAGATAATGCAGAAACCTATACTCCATTACTGCCCTTTTCTTTTGTACGCCGGTCGTCTGATTACTCAACAAGTATGGCTGCAGTATTTTCGCTCTCACCAGATGAGAAAATTTTTGGTTGTGGAGAATCATATACCGGGTTTAATAAACGAGGACAAAAAGTTGTAATGTGGGCTGATGATGCCAATGGAGTGCAGAATGAGGCGATGTATAAACCAGTGCCTTTTTTTATGAGTAGCCAGGGATATGGTGTTTTTATGCATACTTCATCGCCTATAACCTGCGATTTCGGAAAATATTATAGTGGAATTTACTCGTTAATGATTGGTGACGACCAGGCAGATATATTTATATTTCTTGGCCAACCAAAGGATATTCTGGATGAATATACAAATATAACGGGCAAGGCACCAATGCCACCACTATGGTCATTCGGTTTCTGGATGAGCCGTATAACTTATTTTTCGGAGGTTGAAGGATGTGAGGTGGTTAAAAAATTAAGGGAGAACAAAATCCCCTGCGATGTGCTTCATTTTGATACAGGTTGGTTTGAGACTGACTGGAGGTGTAATTACCAGTTTTCGGAATCAAGATTTAAAGATGCCACTAAAATGATTGCAGATTTTAAAAAAGAAGGAATTCACACAAGTCTCTGGCAATTGCCCTATTTTGTGCCAAAAAATACATTGTTTCCTGAAATTATTGAAAAGAATTTATTTGTGAAGGATAGAAAAGGAAACCTGCCATATGAAGATGCAGTTCTTGACTTTTCAAATCCTGAAACAGTAAAATGGTACCAGGATAAAATTGCGGGTTTATTAAATCAGGGAGTTGGGGTTATAAAAGTCGATTTCGGTGAAGCTGCTCCAAAGAATGGGATATATTATTCTGGTCGAACAGGTTTTTATGAACATAATTTGTATCCATTAAGATATAACAAGACTGTTTCAGACATTACCAAAGAAATTACAGGAGAACAAATCATCTGGGCACGTAGTGCATGGGCTGGAAGTCAGCGATACCCTGTGCATTGGGGTGGTGATCCTGCAAATACAAACTCTTCTATGGCAGCAACACTGCGTGGCGGATTATCGCTGGGTGTATGTGGATTTTCATTTTGGTCGCACGATATTGGTGGATTTGTAAATAAAAAACCCGAAGATCTTTATCGAAGATGGACTCCTTTTGGTATGCTAACCTCTCATACAAGAAGTCATGGTACCCCGCCTACCGAACCATGGGAATATAATGAGGATTTTTTAAATGCTTTTAGAAATGCAGATAATATGAGATATGAACTTATGCCCTATATTTATGCTCAGGCTAAAGACTGCTCAGAAAGAGGACTTCCTATGTTACGTGCATTATTTATTGAGTTTCCTGATGATCCCGGTTCATGGTTAATTGATAATGAATATTTATTTGGTTCTGATATGCTAATTGCTCCTATATTCGAAGATGTTAGTTCTCGAGATGTTTATTTACCACCTGGTCAATGGATCGATTATCAAACAAGCAAGATTTATAAAAGTGGTTGGCATAACATAGAAGCTGGTCCTATCCCTATTATTATTTTGGTGAGAGACGGAACTGTTATCCCACACATAGAGTTAGCACAGTCTACGGATCAAATGGATTGGTCTAAATTGAATTTGATTGTTTATTCTTCTGATTTAAATGGAGTTAATGGTTTAGTTTGTTTACCGACTGATAATGTATTGCATTCCATTTCATTAGAAAATAAGGAAGGTAAATTCAAACTGGAAAATGATCCATATAAGGGAAAGATAAATTGGGAAATAAATACTTTTTCACAAAATAAAGGAAATAACTAAAGCAATTTTTTTTAATCTATTATAATACTTAATAAAAGTATTTGCAATGAATTTAATTCGAGAAGAGAAGCAGCAGTTGAGAAATAAAATTAAGATTATTAAAGATAATTTTTCGAATTCATATAAACTTAACCAGTCTGAACAAATACTAAAAAAAATTGAAAAATTAGAATTTTTTAAAAATGCCAATGATGTACTTTTATATTGGTCAATGGATGATGAAGTAAGAACTCATGAATTTATAATAAAATGGAGTACAAGTAAAAAAATATTTTTACCGGTTATTTTAGAAGATGAGTTAGAAGTGAGAGAATTTGTTAATATAGAATCCATGCAAAAATCTTCAAAATTTCCAATAGTTGAACCCACAGGTAAATCCTTACCTTCGTTAAATATAATTGATCTGGTGATTTTGCCAGGAGTGGCATTTGATCGACATAATAATAGGTTGGGGTATGGAAAAGGTTATTATGACAAACTTTTACCACAATTAGATGCTTATAAAATTGGTATTTGTTATAATTTCCAATTATTTGACGAAATTCCGCATGATGAATATGATATTAAAATGGACCAGGTTATATCTAATTTTGAATAAAAAAAAGGAACTAAATATCAAATTTAGTTCCCTTCAAATATCCTAATGAACGTCAGTTCGACCTAAAATATATCTTTTTTATTTTCTCTTCTCCTTTTGCTTGACCAAAAGTCAAGACAAAAATATGCTTCCCCGCAGCTTGCTGCGTCTTCGAGTCCAGAGCTTGCTCTGGGGTTCATACCTTTGATTACGGAAAGCGAGGCAAGCTTCTTTTTGTTTAATCTAAGCGATTATCCATTATTCGCCTTTGGCTCATGAAATCGCTTCGCTTAGTTCACCCCAATTCATTGCCCGCCGTTTGGCCAGACAAGCGCACTTTTTTTATTGTCATTTAATATTATATTAATAAATACAGGCCTATGAGAATTTTTATAACAAAATAAGAAACCTGCTTGAGCGTATGGCACTGGTAAGCATCCCACAAGTACCGGTTTTGCGAACTAAGCACAGAACAATGATGTTATTTCCGGTACGGCTTGGGATGCGTTCAAAAGCAGGTGACGTAATTTTGTTAAAAATTATCATCAGTCTTGATTTTTGGTTCTTTGGATCAAGCCAAAGAACACAGATAAATATTAATGATATTCATAACTTTTAAAGGCAATCTTAAAACAAAAAACCCCGTCGCAATTTTTATTTTTTCG
The DNA here is from genome assembly GCA_964496465.1 of uncultured Bacteroidales bacterium. Lineage (GTDB taxonomy): Bacteria > Bacteroidota > Bacteroidia > Bacteroidales > CAYFUP01 > CAZBZX01. Next base: position 4,012 of record CAZBZX010000010.1, on the reverse strand, counting down.
CATAAATATACCCTAAAAATAGCTCCACATGACCCATAATGCAAAATTTTGAAGGGTAACTTACTGATAATTAATGATGAATTTTTAGAGCGTCATATCGCACACAAAACAGGAAGATGATATTAAGATGGACCAGGTAATATCAAATTTTGAATAAAAAAAGGAACTAAATATCAAATTTAGTTCCCTTCAAATATCCTAATGATTAATTATTTTTCTAATATTATTCATTTAAATTCAGAAAAATAAATTGCCCACCTTCATCTCCTGTATTTCGGATTGGAGCAAAGCCTGGTGTTTGTTCCGAATTATTTACTACTGGAATTTTTAGCTCATTATACAACTGGTTTGCATCATAATATACCCCTGAATTATTCTCTAAAGCTTTTAGTAAATAATAAGCAAATACAGAATGTCCGTCTTTTCCTCCATCCATAACAGGTTCAAGCCCACCGGAGCTGATAGCTTTTCTTGAAGTAAGATTCTGAACCTTATAATAATATTTATTTTCAGCAGAAAATGGAATAGTTAATGTTTTTCCCCTGAAAATATCCCCGCTAAAGCAAGCATCAGCAATTAACAAAGAGTGTTTTGATTTGATACTGGCCAGCAAGGATTGTATATCCATATTTGATAAGTAATTTGAAGTTGATGTAGTAGTTGCATTTATAGGTACCCAAAATCCTTTATTAATATCCTGCTTATAATCACCATGCCCGGAATAATAAATAAATACATTGTCTTTATTATGCGCTGTGCTGGCAAGCCATTCAAATTCCTGAATAATATTTTCTCTTGTGGCATTTTCGTTATATAATGTTTTAACTACATCAAATTTGTATTTTGCTTTCAATATTTTTTCTATCGATTTTGCATCATTAACTGCATTATCCAGTGGAGGCCATTCTCCTTTATAATTATCGATTCCAATTATAAGTGCATAATAATCTCCAATTTCCATTTCCTTTTGGGCCGAATACATATCAATTCCTTTTAAAGGATCTCCACGGAATTTTACTGCATTTTCAGCTAAAACCTGGTCGTCAGCTTTGGGCAGAGGTGCTTTTAAAGCGAGTTTTATTCCCAGGTCTTCAGCATTGGTAATATCCACGCCTGAAATTTTAATGATTGGTTTTACATCGTTATTGGGATATTCTTTTTCTGCATAAAATTGAAATTTTGCATTTACTTCTTTTCCTGTTTCAATATTTTGTAAATCAATTGTTTTGTTGCCAATATATTTTGTTCCATTGGGAAGTAAAAATTCAACTGTTGCTTTTTCAATCGCAGTTTCACCTGTATTTTGTAATTTTAATTCTAAAGTAACAGGGGCCCCTCTTTCAAATTCACCTGTCGACGATGCAAAATCGTAATTCATGATCATAAGTTGCGTTGGGTTGAAGGAGGCTGTATTTATAAGTTCAGATACTTTAATATAATCAACACGTATAGATGACTTTTTACCAACCTGGAAACCAATATTTTTTCCCATAAATGGTTCATAAGGCATTTGATGTACTAAATTTTCATTTAAAAAGAAATAATACTGATCATCAATTTTTCTGACAGTTAATTTATTGTAATCATCTTTTTTTACTAAATCAGATGATTTAAAAGGGACATAATCTGTAAACTCACCGGTAAATTTATCGATAGTATACTGCCCGTTTCCTGATACAAAAAAATCAAATTGTTTATGTTCTTCAGCGGTTTTACCCCATTGCAAGCCAAAAGCCTGAATATTATCCCCGCTATGAAAAGCTACGCTGGCTTCGATTTCAAAATTTTTACTTTCATCAATAGGTATGGGAAGATAATCTTCGTTGGGTAAATAATCTAATGATTCAAAATATACATAGCCATTTTCAATTTTTTCCAGCCAGCTGTCTTTTTCTTCTCCAATGTCCCAAAGGTTGCTGTTATCATTAAAATCGTCGTGAAAAATTGCCAGTTTATCCTTATCAGGTATTCCCTTATAGTCAGAAGGATTCCAGTTATTTTGCGAATAACTAAATATGCTTGTTAAAAGCAAAAGGTTAATTAATAAAAGGTGTTTCATAGGAGTTTTATTTAGATTAATTATCATTTTATAAATTTATAGGTTCTAAAATCATTTTTTGTTGCCTCCCTCACACTTTCCATACGTAACCCTGGTCGGCGAACCTTCATCATTTTATATTTTTTGTTTAGTATAAAAATTTTCATGTTTTTTTATCTTTAATTTTTTGATATGACTTACCAATATGATGAAGGTTTCATGAGATTGGGGTTTTTTTATTATTACCAATAATATTTATAATGAAGATAAAATTATAAAAACATATTGTTAAAATGAAATTATTTAAATTTAAAATGATGAATGGTAAATAGTTATTGATGAATGGTGAAATATAAAATGTGAAAGTTGTTATGAGATAAATAAATGAATAATAAATTTAAATTAAATAACTAAAAGCAAAAATATTAGAAGTTCAGGGTATAATCTATTGCATCCATAACATTTCCAACTTTTATATTTCTTCTCATTTGCCAGCAGTCATTCACCGGAGAAACCACAAATAATTCATTTATATTCAAGTCTTTCATAGCAACATAAGTTCCTTTTGTTATTTCCGGGGCTGTTGAGGTTTTAAATTCAAATGCCATCGTTTTATTTCCTCTGGTAAGAATAAGATCAATTTCAATCCCGCTCGTCGTTCTGTAAAACCAGGGATTCCATTCACTTACCTGACTTAATATATTTTCCATGGCATAATTTTCCCATGAAGTACCAAATACGGGATGGCCAAAAAGCTGGTTTGTATTATCAATTTCCAATATTGAATGTAACAGACCGGAATCCCTTATATATAACTTTGGAGATTTAGTTAAGCGTTTGTTAAGATTTATTTCAAATGGTTTTAATACCCTTAATAGAAACGATTTTTCAAAGAAATCAACATAATTCCGGACAGTATTATAAGAGATTCCAAGTGAAGAGGAAATTCTGCTGCTATTAAAAAGTTGCCCCTGGTTATTGGCCAGCATTTGAATTAATCGTTGAATTGTTAGGATAGGGGTTATATTTGAACCCTTGTTTAAATCTCTTTCAATATAGGAGCGTAAATATGATTTTAACCAAATAAATGCTGAATTATCATCATTTGCTAGAAAAGCAGGAGGGAATCCTCCTCTTAACCAATGTATGTTTTGATTTGTATTGTTTATATTAATAATTTCAAAAAGTGTAAATGGGGTGAGTTCAATATACCCTATACGGCCTGCAAGTGATTCGGAACTTGTGTTAATTAGTTCCCGGGAGGCTGAGCCTAAAAGTAAGATTCTTCCATTTTGCTTGTTTTTATCAATTATTCCCCGTAACTCAGGAAAAATATCCGGCCGGTTTTGAACTTCATCCAGGCATATGGTCTTATCAGGGTTTATCTCAAAGAATAAAGTGGCATCATCAATTTTTTTAATATCAGAAGGATTTTCTAAATCAAGATATATGAAATTTTCATAAGAAGATCCTATAAGATTTGCTAAAGTAGATTTTCCACACTGTCTTGGTCCTAATATTGCAACAGCAGGAAAAATATTCATATACTCTAAAACCTTTTCTTTAAGACTTCTCTGAATAAAAGTTTGCATATTATAAAGTTAAATTATAATTTACAAATATAGTAAATTCGTTTTATTAATATAAATTTTTGAAATACTTATTCCTATAGAGTAATTTATCGGAAATCATAAGCCCGCTATTTAAAATCAAAAACCTGTGAGATTTTCATAAAGATGACCGTCATCACGAGGACAGAGGACGACGTGATCTGTCTCAATCCAGCGAACTGTTGAATATTGGCAACTTGGAATTATTAACCGATGGCTTTGTTGTTCCTCCTTACCATGAAGAAAAAAATGAAACATAACACCGATCACCGATTACCGGTTATCCTTTGCTCGATAAACTGCTAATGACATTAATTTTTATGTTTTTTCTTTTGCAACCATCAAAAGAAAGAACCAAAGAAAA